>WGLY01000009.1 GCA_016125335.1 Frankiales bacterium | reverse complement strand
GCCGATAGCGTGCCGCTCCGGGGCACGCGTAAGTGCCGATAGCGTGCCGCTCCGGGGCACGCGTAAGTGCCGATAGCGTGCCGCTCCGGGGCACGCGTAAGTGCCGATAGCGTGCCGCTCCGGGGCACGCGTAAGTGCCGTTCTCGTTCGCGTCTGCGAGATCGAAGCGGCAGTCACGCTCGTGCTCGATCCTGCCCCCAGTAGTCTGCCGTCATGGACTACTTGGGGGTTGTTCTAGCTGGTTGCGCACCTGGGGCACCTGACTGCGCGGCGGGAACAGTGCCGAACGGCGTCGACACCTGGTTCATCATTCTCGTGCTACTGCTACTCGTCGCGGTCGTCGGCGGCTCGGCGTTGTTCGTGCGACACCGGATCGCTCACCGCCCCGAGACTGCATCTGCCGCACCGGAGTCGACCGCACGCGCATAGGCGCCGTCAGGCGGAGGTCTTGCGCGGGTGCGGTCGTCGGTAGGCGCCGCGTGCGAAGCGATAGAACGCGAACACCAGCACAGCAGTCACGGCGATAACGACGAGGTACCAGACCAGCGCAGCGCTCAGCATGGCTGCACGCTAGCGCGCGGTCCCAGGTACTGGTGAGAACGCCCCGAGGTGCCGATCGCGCTCGCTTCTTCGTGAGCGACCCGGCATTCTGACTCGCATGGATCGGGGGCGAAGGAGCGCGAAGCAACTGGTCGCGCTCGTGGCTGCAGGCGGTGCCATTCTTCTTGGGGTGGCACTCGTTGCCCTTGCCGCGAGGCCCAGCGTCGAGGCTCGCGTTGTGTCCTCCGAGACCAACTCGGCGACCGGCGTCTCCACCGTGACCGTTCGTACTGCTGACGGCGTCACCGGAACGTGGCAGTACCACGTCCAGCCGCCCGGAGTTGGGGCATCGGTAGGGGCAGTACGCCTGCCCAACAACGCCCTCGTTGACCCAGGTTGGATGGGCGTGGCTCGGGATGTCGGCGGCCTTCTGATCGTGATCGGTGTGCTGATCGGCGTCTACGTGTGGTGGCGTTCGAGTCATCCCAACCCGCCGGACAAGACCCTTCGGGTTCCCGGCGACATCGTCGTGATGTCCCCGATGAAGATGCCGGGCGGCGGCCACGGCTGACCGGCACGCCGAAGTGCCCTTCGGGCTCGTCCTGGGGACGCACGAACCGGCATCCTGAGTGCATGAGCCTCGCATCTGTCCAGCACTCGGCTGACGGACAGTGGTGGTGGGACGGCACGCAATGGGTACCCGCTTGGACGCCGGATGGTCAATGGTGGTTCGACGGCAGCCACTGGCGTCGCGCGGGAACCTCCGCCGAAAGGCGCCGGCTTAGCCGTCGGGAATGGGTTGTCGTTGCCGCATGGGCGGTCGGCTGGGCAGTCGCCGTGGCGTGGGCCATCTGGGCCGCGACGCCGGACGACGTCGCGAACGCACCGATGCCCGCACCGATGCTCATCTCCGGCGTCGGTCTGTTGCTCTGCCTGGTCGCCGGCTTGCTTGCTACGTCTGGCTGGCTGGCGGCCCGCCGGCGCTGGTTCGTGGTCGTACTGCTTGTCCTTGGGGTCACGGGCGCCGTCCTGGCGTGGTACGTCGCGGCGATGCTTGCTGTCCCAGTGCCCGAAGGCCAACCAGACATCCAGGATGACGCTGCAGCCGCAGGGCTGATGCTCATCGCGCTCCCGACCTTCGGCGTTGTTGCGGCCCTCAGCGGCATCGGTGCCGGCGTTGGCGTCCTGATCCGGAACTTCCGGTCGAGCCGGGGACGGCAGATGAGTTCTACTGTGGCGAGCTAGATGTGCCGCTTTGACTCGCCCGGCCCGCGACGCATCCGATATCAGGGGGCGCCCCCAAGGCATGATGCGGACCCGTGAGCGGAGTGATCGACAGATCCCAGGTGTCGGCACTGATGCTTGCCGCTTGTCCGACCTACCGACCCATCTGGGACGACTCCCACGACATCAACGTGGATGAGGACACCGGCGAAAGACTGGTCTACCTGGACGCCGCAGACGTCACGCGCCACCTAGTCGCGTTGCAGGCTGCGGGTCAGACCGCGACATTTCCCGCAGTGTTCAACGTCATTGAGCGGCTTCACGTAGAGGGGGACGACTACGTGCGCGAGCTGGCCACTATCGGCTACCTCGAAGGCTTGCAGGCCGCAACTAGCCACGAGCCGGAGGTAGATGAAGCCGACTTCGTGCCGTACCTCGGACCGGAGTCGCTCCGCTGGTGGCGCGGGCTGTTGGCGTTCTGGAACGGGACCGCCACGACCATCCATGCCGTCGACGGCTGAGAGCGTGGGCCGGGTTGTGCCGGTATGACTCGGCCGGCCAGCGACGCATCCGCCAGTGTCGCCCGGGTGAAACGGGGACGGTACGTCGCTGTGCGCATCGTCGGCTTCATCTTCTTGGTGACCGCCGTCGCCCTTGCGGTCGTCCCGATGGATGCGTACGTAGGTGTCAAGCCCGTCTCCTGCAACGGCGTTCCGCCGTTCTTCATCGGCATCCCAAGCGATCCAGGGCCGGACGGCATCACCCCGAAGGACACCGCATGCACGGACGCAGCCTTCTCAAGGATGGGCTGGGCGCTGCTTGTTGGTGTTCTGGCGGTGACGCTGATGGTTATCGCGCAGAACCGCCTATCCAAGGGTCGGACCGAGTGAGATTGTTCCGCCGGAGCTCGGCGATGCTCTGGTGCGTCGTTCGGGAGGTGTGTGTGGTCGCCAGCGTGGAGCCAGCCTTCGGGCTCCGGAAGTTGATGAGGTTGAACGCGCGTTTCGATGACTGGTCGCTCTCAACGATGCCAGTCACGTCCTTGTTCGCCTTCCATGGGCCGCGGTTGCTCGGCGGCCACGACCTTGCCTCGGGCGCCGTCGTCCGAGTCCATGTGGTCCGGCTGGACCAGGTGGTGACTACTCAGGACTGGCCGCTGGTCCTGGACGACCAGCGTCGCTGGCCTCTGCGCAACGCGAGGTTCCTGCCCCCGATGGCCGCCAAGGCGGAACTGTTGGCACACGCCGAAGACGTGCACAGGGGGTTCCTATGTGAACTCGTCGGACGTGGCGGCGACGGGCCGCAGATCCTCTTCGCTTGCGAGAGGGTGCGCGTCCGATGGACCCGGATGCGCCGGCGGTCACCGAGCCCTGCGGCATAGGACGGCAGTCCATCTCCGTGGAGGTCTCGCCCTGAAGACCGCGCCGACGCCCCGACAGGACACCGCCTGCCGGCTAGCTCCAGAACCGCCATCCGGGCGGAGCGGCTGGCCAGGCGGGATCCGGGCGCCAACCACGGGGCGGTCGCCAGCCTTCCGGTGATGGGGGCCAGCCCGGCGGTGCGAGGAACCGCCTGCGAGCGCGCCAGCTTCGCAGGGACCACATCAGCGCGGCCAACCCTGCGGCTGCCCCGATCAGGCAGAGCCCACCCACGGCGAGGAAGGAACTCTGCTCGCCTCCGCAGGGCTGGCCCACGGCGCAGGGGTCGGAAGGGCTAGCCGCGATCAAGAGACTCAGCGCGCCCAAACCTGCGAGCAGCACAAGGGGGACGGCCGCAACGCCGGCCAGCGCCACCCGCAGTCGCCAACCAGGAGGCGACGAAGGAACCGCGTGCTCGCTGGCATGCGTAGCAACCACGCGAACATCCTCCTGCAGACACCCCGGCAGCGACAGCATCGCGATGGCCCAATGGCGCCGATCGCTCGCCCCTCGATCAGCGACCCGGCATATGTCGAGCAAGGCCCAACTCGTCTATGCGTCCTGCGTGAGCACGCGGTGAGGCGCCGACCGCTCCCGGTCGGGGGGAGGCGCGGCACGTCGAGCGGCGGGCTCCGCCCCGTCGCGACGGACCGCCGAGACTCGACCTCAGACGCGCAGGATCTTGTCCAGGGGTCGGCCCTTGGCCAGTTCGTCCACCAGCTTGTCGAGGTAGCGGATCCTGCGCATCAGCGGGTCCTCGACGTCCTGCACCTTCACCCCGCACACGCTGCCCGTGATGAGCGCAGCGTTCGGGTTCAGGTGCGCGTCGGCGAAGAACTGCTGGAAGGTGCTGCCGTCCTCGAGCCGCTGCCGCAGGGCGTCGTCGTCGAAACCGGTCAGCCACTCGATCACGGTGTCGAGCTCGTCGCGCGTGCGTCCCTTCTTCTCGACCTTGGCCACGTAGTGCGGATAGACCGAAGCCACGCTCGTCTCGAAGATGCGGTGCTGCACCCGCCAAGGCTAATGGGGAAGGCGGCCGACGCGTCGATACGCCGATCTTGCTCGCCCAGCGCCCCCTGGAGGGGCATGCTCATCGCGTGTCTGGGGGAGGCGGCGCCCGACTTGTGGGGGCAGCCGTCGCTGCCGCTATCGCGTGGTCCGTCGCCGGCTGCGGGCCGGGCGAGCCCGCCACGCGCATCTCGGTGACGGTCGACAGCGCCCACCACCTGGTCGTCTCGTACCGGAACTGTGGGGAGCTGGTTCAGGAGATCCGACTGAACCGCGTTCCTGGCGACACCACTGTGTGGGAGGTGCGAGGCGCCCCGGGATCAGCGGCGGGCGTATTCGTCAGCGGGGCGCCCATCCCCGGGTTGGCAACAGTGGTCCCGATGTCTGTGCTTGGGGACGGTCATTACGAACTCACCCTCATGACGGACGTGCGCGACGCCGGGGGCTTGGAGTTCGCGGCGTCCGAGCTCGCGCCAGGCACATTGGTGTGGGATCGCGGGCAGATGTCGACGTCGGACTACGAGAAGATGACCGACCGCGATCTGGGCTGCTAGCCGACGCGGGACCGCTGAGCTGCCATCGGCTCGCGGCAGCCGCTGGGCGCGGCCAACGCGGATCGAGCGGCCTCGTGCGAGTGGCGCGTCCGCTCAGGCGGGCTCGAGGGCGTCGCGCATCGCGACGAGCTTGGCCTGGCTCTCGGCCAGCTCGACGTCGGGGTCCGAGCCGGTCACCAGGCCGCAGCCGGCGAACAGGCGCAGCCGGTCCTCGGCCTCGACCGCGCCGCAGCGCAGGGCGATGCCGAACTCGCCGTCGCCGCGCGCGTCGACCCAGCCGACCGGGCCGGCGTAGCGGCCGCGGTCCATGCCCTCCAGCTCGCGGATGACGGCGGAGGCGCGCTCGGTGGGGGTGCCGCAGACGGCCGCGGTGGGGTGCAGCGAGGCGGCCAGGGCGAGCACCGGCGAGCCGTCGGCGAGCACGCCGCGCACGTCCGTGGCCAGGTGCTGCACGTTGGCCAGCCGCAGCAGGCTGGGCGTGCCCGGCACGTCGAGGTCGGTGCAGTGGGCCGCGAGGGCCAGGGCCACGGAGCGGACGGCGTACTCGTGCTCGGCGTGGTCCTTGGCCGAGCCGAGCAGCGCGGAGGCCAGGGAGTCGTCGCGGTCGGCGTCGCGGCTGCGCCGCATGGTGCCCGCCAGCACCCGCGAGGTGACCGAGCTGCCGATGCGCTGCACGAGCATCTCCGGCGTGGAGCCGAGCAGGCCGTCCACGCTGAAGGTCCAGCACGACGGGTAGCGGCCGGCGAGCCGGGTGAGCAGGAAGCGCGGGTCGATCGGCCCGTCGGCGGTCACCACGACGTCGCGGGCCAGCACCACCTTGTCGAGCTCGCCGGCGTCGATCCGGCGCACCGCCTCGGCGACGGCCGACTGCCACTCGGGCACGGTGAGGGAGCCCTCGGCGTACGCGATGCCCTCCGGCGCCTCGGGCACCGCCACGGGGTGGTGCAGCGCGGCGAGGGTCTCGTCCACGGCCAGCCGTGCCTCGCGGGGGGAGGCCGCCACCACGGTCAGCCAGCTCGCCCCGTCGCGCCGGCCCACGACCACGCGCGGGACGACGGCCACCGAGCGGCCGGGGACGGCGTCGAAGGCGAAGGACATGAAGGCCACGGGGCCGGTGCCGGGCAGCGAGAGCGGGTCGTCCACGTCGGCGTCGGCCAGCCAGCCGGCCCACCAGCGCTGGGCCCGGGAGAAGCGCTCGGCCCCGTCGAACTCGGCGCGCGCCGCCTCTCCCCAGCCCACCATGCCGGTCTCCGCGGCCGGGTCGCCCGCGGGTGCCGGCCCGTCCTCCGAGGAGGTGACCCAGGTGGTGGCCGGGACGCCGCGGGGCACGAGGGAGAGCAGGGGCCGGTCGGCGAGGGCGGGGGGCAGCACCACGGTCCGCACGGTGGCCGGCGGTCCCGGCACGGCGACGGGTGCGGTGGACACGCGCTCAGGCTAGGCGTCCCTGCGGCGCGCGGCAGCCCGGGAGGCCCGGACGTGGCGAACGTCTCCGGCACGGGCCCGGGGGTGCGGCCCCCGCCGGCGCACCGCCGCCCGGGCCGGCCGGCTGCCGGCACCCGGCAGCGGGGGGTAGGGTGAGCCTGCCCTCGTGAAGTGATTCACAAGCGAACGCGCGATACCTCCCGAGCCCGAGGATCCTCCACCCGTGAGCACTCCGTCAGCGCCGCCCGCCCAGGACGCCGACGTCATCGTCGTCGGCGCCGGCCCGGCCGGCTCCACCACCGCCTACCACCTCGCCCAGCGCGGGGTCGACGTCCTCGTCCTGGAGAAGACCGCGTTCCCGCGCGAGAAGGTGTGCGGCGACGGCCTCACCCCCCGCGCGGTGAAGCAGCTGGTCGAGATGGGCATCGACACCGGCCGCGACAACGGCTGGGCCCACAACGTCGGCCTGCGCATCATCGGGGGCGGCCACCGCCTCGAGATGCCCTGGCCGGACCTGTCGACCTTCCCCGGCTACGGGCTCACCCGCACCCGCAAGGACTTCGACGAGATCCTCGCCCGCCAGGCGCAGAAGGCCGGCGCCCGCGTGCTCGAGCGCACCTCGGTCACCGCCCCCGTGCGCGACGACCGCACCGGGCGCACCGTCGGCGTCACCGCCCGCACCACCGACGCCGACGGCACCCGCCACGACGAGGTCACCTACCGCGCCCCGCTCGTGGTGGCCGCGGACGGCAACTCCAGCCGGCTGTCGGTGGCGGCGGGCCGCGAGCGCCTGGACAACCGTCCGATGGGCGTGGCCGTGCGCACCTACTACCGGTCGCCCGCTTTCAGCGACGACGAGTGGCTCGAGAGCCACCTCGAGCTGTGGGACGGCGAGAAGCTGCTGCCCGGCTACGGCTGGGTCTTCGGCCTCGGCGACGGCACCGTCAACGTGGGCCTGGGCATCCTCGACTCGAGCCCCGCCTTCGGCAAGGTCGACTACAAGGCGCTCATGACCCGCTGGATCGAGCGCGCCGACCCCGCTTACGGCTTCTCCGAGGAGACCCGGCTCGAGCCCATGCGCGGCGCGGCGCTGCCCATGGCCTTCAACCGCAAGCCCCACTACGCCGACGGCCTGCTGCTGGTGGGCGACTCGGGCGGCATGGTCAACCCGTTCAACGGCGAGGGGATCGCCTACGCCATGGAGTCGGGCAGCCTGGCCGCCGAGGTGATGGCCCAGGCGCTCCAGCGGCCCACGCCGTACTCCCGCGAGAAGGCCCTGGCCGACTACCCCCGCCTGCTCAAGGCCGAGTACGGCGGCTACTACACGCTCGGCCGGGTGTTCGTGAAGCTCATCGGCAACCCCGAGATCATGCGGCTGTGCACGCAGAAGGGCCTCTCGCGGCCGCTGCTGATGAAGTTCACGATGACGATGCTGTCGAACCTGCGCGACCCCCGCGGCGGCGACGCCGTGGACCGCATCGTCAACGCGCTGGCCCGGGTGGCGCCGGCAGCCTGACACGGGGTCACGCGCGCCCGAGAGGCGGCACTAGGATCGACGATGTTTGACCGAGGGACGGCAGTCCGAAGGAAGGAACGGCAGTGGGCGAGGTCTATCTCCCGATCCTGGTCCTGGGCATCCTCGGCGCCGCCTTCGGCGTCTTCGCCGTCGTCGCCCCCACCCTGATCGGCCCGCGGCGCTACAACCGCACCCGCCTGGAGGCCTACGAGTGCGGGATCGACCCCACCCCGCAGCCGGTGGGCGGCGGCCGGTTCCCGATCCGCTACTACCTGACGGCGATGCTGTTCATCGTCTTCGACATCGAGATCGTCTTCCTCTACCCCTTCGCGGTCGCCTTCGACCAGCTGCGCCTGTTCGGTCTGATCGAGATGGCGCTGTTCATCGTCACCGTGCTCGTCGTGTACGGGTACGTCTGGCGGCGGGGCGGGCTCGAGTGGGACTGACGACGGACCCCCGGCACGCGCACGGCCCGCACCACCCGCACGACCAGCACGACCTTCGGACACCACGACGACCAGGACGGGAGGGACTGGCATGGGACTCGAGGAGAGCCTGCCCGGCGGCATCCTGCTGACCACGGTCGAGAAGATGGCGGGCCTGGGACGCGCCGCGTCCATGTGGCCCGCGACGTTCGGCCTGGCCTGCTGCTCGATCGAGATGATGGCCACGGGCGCGGGTCGCTACGACCTCGCCCGGTTCGGCATGGAGGTCTTCCGCGGCTCGCCGCGGCAGGCCGACCTCATGATCGTGGCCGGCCGGGTCAGCCAGAAGATGGCGCCGGTGATGCGCCAGATCTACGACCAGATGCCCAACCCCAAGTGGGTCCTCGCGATGGGCGTGTGCGCCTCGTCCGGCGGCATGTTCAACAACTACGCGATCGTGCAGGGCGCGGACCACATCGTCCCGGTCGACATGTACCTGCCCGGCTGCCCGCCGCGGCCGGAGATGCTCATGGACGCCATCCTCAAGATCCACGAGCAGGCCAAGGCGCTGAAGATGGGCGTCCACCGCGAGCAGGAGATCACCGAGCGCGAGGAGTTCGCGCTCCAGGCGGTGCCCACCTCGGCCATGAAGGGGCTGCTGCGGTGAGCGACGCGACCGGCGTCCCCGGCGCGGCGGTCTCGGGCGCCTCCGAGGTCGTCCCGGCCGGCGCCCCCACCCTCCCGGTGGTCGACGTCCGCAGCGGGATGTTCGGCGGCTCCGGCAGCGGCGACACGTCGGGCTACGGCCACCTCGTCCGCGTGGTGGAGATGCCGCCGCCGAGCGCACGGCCCTACGGCGGCTGGTTCGACGAGGTCGCCGACGAGCTCGACCTCGCGCTCGCCGACGACGGCCTGTCCCTCGACCAGGCGGTCGAGGCGGTCGTGGCCGACCGCGGCGAGCTCACGTTCTACGTGCGCCCCGAGCACCTCCTGACGTTCTGCCGCCGCCTGCGCGACGAGCCGGGGCTGCGCTTCGAGATGTGCATGGGCGTCTCCGGCGTCCACTACCCGAACCAGACCGGTCGCGAGCTGCACGCGGTGTGGCACTTCCTGTCCGTCACGCACAACCGGCGTGTGCGCGTGGAGGTCACGGCGTCCGACGCGCACCCGCACGTGCCCAGCATCGTGTCGGTCTACCCCTCGGACGACTGGCACGAGCGCGAGGCCTTCGACATGTTCGGGATCGTCTTCGACGACCACCCCGGCCTCACCCGCATCCTCATGCCGGACGACTGGATGGGGCACCCGCAGCGCAAGGACTACCCGCTCGGCGGGATCCCGGTGGAGTACAAGGGCGCCACCATCCCGCCGCCCGACCAGCGGAGGTCGTACACCTGATGGACGACGTCACCTACGAGGAGTCCTACGACGACGTCGTCGGCGAGCCGCCGCTCTCCGACGTCTACGCCGGCGCCTACGACACCACCGAGGGCGCCCGCGTCTACACCGTCACCGGCGGCGACTGGGACACCGTGCTGGCCCCCGAGGGCGGCACGAAGGAGCGCGTCGTCGTCAACATGGGTCCCCAGCACCCGTCCACCCACGGCGTGCTCCGCCTGATCCTCGAGCTCGAGGGCGAGGTCGTCACCGAGGCCCGCTGCGCCATCGGCTACCTGCACACCGGCATCGAGAAGAACCTCGAGTACCGCACCTGGACCCAGGCCGTCCCGTTCGTCACGCGCATGGACTACCTGGCGCCGATCGCCAACGAGGCGGGCTACTGCCTCGCGGTCGAGAAGCTGCTCGGCATCGTCGACGACGTCCCGCCGCGCGCGCAGCTGATGCGCATCATCACCCTCGAGCTCAACCGCATCTCCTCGCACCTCGTCGCGCTGGCGACCGGCGGCTTCGAGATGGGCGCGCTCACGGCGATGACCAACGGGTTCCGCGACCGCGAACTGGTCCTCGACATGCTCGAGATGATCACCGGCCTGCGGATGAACCACGCCTACATCCGGCCGGGCGGGGTCGCGCAGGACATGCCCGAGGGCGGCGTCGAGAAGATCCGCGCCGTGCTGCGCCAGCTGCCCGGCCAGCTCACCGGCGTTCCGCGGATGCTCGAGGACAACGGCATCTGGAAGGACCGCACCTCCGGCATCGGCTACCTCGACCTCGCCGGCTGCATGGCGCTGGGCATCACCGGCCCCGTGCTGCGTGCCACGGGCCTGCCGCTCGACGTGCGCAAGACCGAGCCGTACTTCGGCTACGACCAGTTCGACTTCGACGTGCCCACGGCCGACACCTGCGACGTGTACGGCCGCTTCCTCGTGCGCCTCGAGGAGATCAACCAGTCGATCCGCATCATCGACCAGGCGCTCGACCGGCTCGAGCCCGGCCCGGTGATGGTGGCCGACCGCAAGATCGCCTGGCCCGCGCAGCTGTCGATCGGCGGCGACGGCCAGGGCAACTCCCTCGACCACATCCGCCACATCATGGGCGAGTCGATGGAGGCGCTGATCCACCACTTCAAGCTCGTCACCGAGGGCTTCCGCGTGCCGGCCGGCCAGGTGTACGCCGCGATCGAGGCCCCGCGCGGCGAGCTCGGAGTCCACGTGGTGAGCGACGGCGGCAACCGCCCCTACCGGGTCCACTTCCGCGACCCGTCGTTCAACAACCTCCAGGCCACCGCGGCGATGTGCGAGGGCGGCCAGGTCGCCGACGTCATCGGCGCCGTCGCCTCGATCGACCCGGTGATGGGCGGGGTCGACCGATGACCGACGCCGGGATCCTCACGACACCGAGAGAGACGACATGGCACTGACCGAGCAGACCCGCACCGAGGCGGCGGAGCTCGCGGGGCGCTACCCGCAGGGCCGCTCGGCGCTGCTCCCGATGCTGCACCTCGTCCAGTCGGCCGAGGGGACCGTGACGCCCGAGGGCATCGCGCTGTGCGCCGACGTCCTCGGCCTCACCAACGCCGAGGTCGCCGCCGTCGCGACCTTCTACACGATGTACAAGCGGCACCGCGTCGGGCGCTACCACGTCGGCGTGTGCACCAACACGCTGTGCGCCGTGCTGGGCGGCGACGCTATCTGGTCGGCGCTCACGGAGCGGCTCGGCGTCGGCCACGACGAGGTCACGGCCGACGGCGCCATCTCCCTGGAGCGCATCGAGTGCCAGGCCGCCTGCACGCACGCGCCGGTGATGACGGCCAACTGGGAGTTCCTCGACGACATGGACGTCAGCCGCGCCCTCGAGGTGGTCGAGCGGCTGCGCGCCGGCGAGGAGGTCCACTCCACCCGCGGCCCGCGCATCGGCACCTTCGAGGAGATCGAGCGCGTGCTCGCCGGGTTCGACGACGGCCTCGCCGGCGCCGAGGCGAAGGACGCCACGATGCTGGCCGGGCTCACCTACGCGCGCGAGCACGGCATGGCCGCCCCGGAGCCGCCCGCGCGCTCGCCGCTGGCCACCGAGAAGACGGAGGGCTGACGCGTGCCGCTCACCCCGATCCTCACGGCGCACTGGGACGAGGCCGACTCCCACACGCTCGAGGGCTACCGCCGCCACGGCGGCTACGACATGGTCGAGGTGTCCTTCGGGGCGCACCCGGACGACCTCATCGCCCTGGTGAAGGACTCCGGCCTGCGCGGCCGCGGCGGCGCCGGCTTCCCCACCGGCATGAAGTGGGGCTTCGTCCCGCAGAACGACGGCAAGCCGCACTACCTGGTGGTCAACGCCGACGAGTCCGAGCCGGGCGCCTGCAAGGACATCCCGCTCATGCTGGCCAACCCGCACGCGCTGGTCGAGGGCTGCATCCACGCGGCCTACGCCATCCGGGCCAACCACGCGTTCATCTACATCCGCGGCGAGGTGCCGCACGCCGTGCGCCGGGTCGCGGCGGCCGTGCGCGAGGCCTACGCCGCCGGTTTCCTCGGCACCGACATCCTCGGCTCCGGCTTCGACCTCGACATCGTCGTGCACGCCGGCGCCGGCGCCTACATCTGCGGCGAGGAGACGGCGCTGCTCGACTCGCTGGAGGGACGACGCGGCCAGCCCCGGCTCAAGCCGCCGTTCCCCGCCGTGGCCGGTCTCTACGCCTCGCCCACCGTCATCAACAACGTCGAGACGATCGCGAACATCCCCACGATCGTGCGCAACGGCGCGGACTGGTTCAAGCAGTTCGGCACGGAGAAGTCGCCCGGCTTCAAGCTGTTCGCGGTCTCCGGGCACGTCGAGCGGCCCGGCATCTACGAGGCCCCCCTGGGCACCACGATGCGCGAGCTGCTGGAGTTCGCCGGCGGCGTCCGCGCGGGCCACGAGCTGAAGTTCTGGGTGCCCGGCGGGTCCAGCGTCCCGATGCTGCTGCCCGAGCACCTCGACACCCCGCTCACCTACGAGGACATGGCCGGGCTCGGCACGATGCTGGGCACCGGCACGCCGATGGTGTTCGACGAGACCACGAGCGTGGTCCGGGCGATCAGCCGGTGGATCCACTTCTACAAGCACGAGTCGTGCGGCAAGTGCACGCCGTGCCGCGAGGGCACGTTCTGGCTCGACCAGCTGCTCGAGCGCTTCGAGCGCGGCACCGCCGTCGAGTCCGACATCGACAAGGTCGACGACATCTGCAAGCAGATCGCCGGGCGCTCCTTCTGCGCCCTCGGCGACGCCGCCGCGACGCCCTACGCGCCGGCCCTGAAGTACTTCCGCGAGGAGTTCCTCGCCGGAACCCACACGCCGGCGGCCGAGATGTTCGACCCGGTCGCCGCCACCGTCTTCGCGGGAGCCGCTGCGCGATGACCGTCACCACGTCAGGTCCCCAGACCCCTGCCACCGCGCCGTCGGACGGCGTGACGCTCAGCGTCGACGGCATCGAGATCACCGTGCCCAAGGGCACGCTCGTGATCCGCGCCGCCGAGCAGCTCGGCGTCGCCGTCCCGCGCTTCTGCGACCACCCGCTGCTCGACCCGGTCGCCGCGTGCCGGATGTGCCTCGTCGAGATCGAGGGCCAGCCCAAGCCGCAGCCGGCCTGCGCCGTCACCGCCGCCGAGGGCATGAAGGTGCGCACCCAGGTGACCTCCGAGGTCGCCGAGCGTGCCCAGCAGGGCGTCATGGAGTTCCTGCTCATCAACCACCCGCTCGACTGCCCCATCTGCGACAAGGGCGGCGAGTGCCCGCTGCAGAACCAGGCGATGTCCAACGGGCGCTCCGAGACCCGCTTCGACGCCGTGAAGCGCACGTTCCCCAAGCCGATCAACGTCTCCGCGCAGATCCTGCTCGACCGCGAGCGCTGCGTCTCGTGCGCGCGGTGCACGCGGTTCGCCGACCAGATCGCGGGCGACCCGTTCATCGACCTGCTCGAGCGCGGCGCCCAGCAGCAGGTCGGCACCTCGAGCGACACCCCGTTCGACTCCTACTTCTCCGGCAACACCGTGCAGATCTGCCCGGTGGGCGCGCTCACCAGCGCCAAGTACCGGTTCCGCGCCCGGCCGTTCGACCTCGTCTCCACCCCGACGGTGTGCGAGCACTGCGCCTCCGGCTGCGGCCTGCGCACCGACGTGCGCCGCTCCGCCGTCATGCGCCGGCTGGCCTGGGACGAGCCGGCGGTCAACGAGGAGTGGAACTGCGACAAGGGCCGGTTCGCGTTCGTCCACCAGACCGAGGGCCGTCTCGAGCACCCGCTGGTGCGCGACACCGACGGCTCGATGGTGGCGGCGTCCTGGCCGGAGGCGATCTCGATCGCGGCCGCGGGCCTGCGCGCCGCGGGCCCGCGCACCGCGGTGCTCACCGGCGGGCGGCTGACCCTCGAGGACTCCTACGCCTACGCCAAGTTCGCGCGCGCGGTGCTCGGCACCGACGACGTCGACTTCCGCGCGCGGCCGGGCTCGGCCGAGGAGACCGCGTTCCTCGCCGCGCTGGTCGCGGGCCGTCCGCTCGGGCCCACCTACGCCGACCTCGAGTCGGCGCCTGCCGTCGTGCTGGCCGGGCTCGACCCGGAGGACGAGTCGCCCATGGTCTTCCTGCGGCTGCGCAAGGGCGCGCGCACCCGCAACGTCCGCGTGTTCTCCGTGGCGTCGTTCGCCTCCACCGGCGTGACCAAGGCCCGCGGCACGCTGCTGGCCACCGTCCCCGGCGCCGAGGCCGCCACCCTGGACGCGCTCGCCGACGACACCGCCGACGGCGACCTCGGCGAGGCCGCCCGCCTGCTGCGCGAGCCGGGCGCCGTCCTGCTCGTGGGCGAGCGGCTGGCCGTGTCGGCCGGGGCGCTGTCGGCCGCGGCGCGGCTCGCGGCCGCCACCGGTGCGCGGCTCGGCTGGGTGCCGCGCCGGGCCGGCGAGCGCGGCGCGCTCGACGCCGGCGCGCTGGCCGGGCTGCTGCCCGGCGGCCGCCCGCTGGCCGCACCGGCCGCCCGCGCCGCCGCCGCCTCCGTGTGGGGGGTGGCCGAGGACTCGCTGCCGGCCGAGGCCGGGCGCGACCTGCCCGCGGTGCTCGCCGCGCTGCACGCCGAGGCCGCCGCGGTGGCCGCCGCCGACGACCCGGACACGGTCGAGCGCTCGGTCGGCGCGCTGCTCGTCGCCGGCGTCGAGGCAGCCGACCTCGCGGACCCCGAGGCGTTCCTCGGGGCGCTCGACGCCGCGCCGTTCGTCGTCAGCCTCGAGCAGCGCCACTCCGCGGTCACCGAGCGGGCCGACGTCGTGCTCCCGGTGGCCTCGGTGGACGAGAAGTCCGGCACCTTCGTCGACTGGGAGGGCCGGCCGCGGCCGTTCGCCCAGGTGCTGCGCGCCGCGCTCACGCTCTCCGACGCACGGGTGCTCGCCATGCTCGCCGACGAGGCGGGTGCCGCCTCGTTCGGCCCTGGCGACGTCGCCTCGCTGCGCGCCGAGCTCGCGGCGTTCGGGCCGTGGGACGGCGAGCGCGCCGAGGCCCCCAGCGTCGCGGCCGCGGCACCGGCCGCACCCGGCGAGGGCGAGGCCGTGCTCGCCACCTGGCGCCAGCTGCTCGACCGCGGCGTGCTCCAGGAGGGCGATCCCTACCTGCTGGCGACGGCGCGCCCGGCCGTGGCCCGGCTCTCGCCGGCCACCGCCGCCGCGATCGGCGCCGTCGACGGCGGCGAGGTGGTCGTGTCGACCGACTCGGGCTTCACCCGGCTGCCCCTGGTGGTCACGGCGATGCCCGACGGCGTCGTCTGGCTGCCGGCCAACTCCGACGGCTCGACCCCGCGGGCCACGCTCGCCGCGGGGCACGGCGACATCGTGCGGATCAGCGGAGGTGCGGCGTGACCTCGACGCTCGCGGTCGCCCAGGGCGACCTGTCGGTGTTCGGCCAGGACCCGTTCTGGCTCGTCGTCATCAAGGCGCTCGCGCTCTTCCTCGGGCTCATCCTGCTCACGCTGTTCACCACCTGGTTCGAGCGGCGCGTCGTCGCCCGCATGGGGCAGCGGCTCGGCCCCAACCGCGCCGGGCCGCTGGGCCTCCTCCAGCCGCTGGCCGACGGCATCAAGCTGGCGCTCAAGGAGGGCATCACGCCCGCGGCGGCGGACAAGATCGTCTACCTCGCCGCCCCGATGATCGCGGCGGCCGCCGCGATGATGGTGTTCGCCGTCATCCCGCTCGGCCCGGTCGTGAGCATCTTCGGCGTCCAGACCCCGCTCCAGCTCACCGACTTCTCGGTGTCGGTCCTCTACGTGCTCGCCATCGCGTCGATCGGCATCTACGGCATCGTGCTGGCGGGCTGGTCGTCCGGCTCGACCTACTCGCTGCTGGGCGGCCTGCGCTCGAGCGCCCAGATGATCTCCTACGAGATCGCGATGGGGCTGTCGTTCGTCGCGGTCTTCCTCTGGGCCGGGTCGATGTCGACGTCGCAGATCGTCGCGGCCCAGAGCGCGAGCTGGTGGTACGCCGTGCTCCTCGCGCCGTCGTTCGTCATCTACGCCATCTCCATGGTCGGCGAGACGAACCGCGCGCCGTTCGACCTGCCCGAGGCCGAGGGCGAGCTGGTCGCCGGGTTCCACACGGAGTACTCCGGGCTGCGCTGGGCGTCGTTCTTCCTCGCCGAGTACGTGAACATGATCAACGTCTCGGCGGTGGCGATCACGCTGTTCCTCGGCGGCTGGCACATGCCGCCGCCCATCTCCACGATCTGGCCCGGCGCCAACGAGGGCTGGTGGCCGATCCTCTGGTTCCTGCTCAAGCTCTACGCGTTCATGTTCGTCTTCGTGTGGCTGCGCGGCACGCTGCCGCGGCTGCGCTACGACCAGTTCATGCGGTTCGGCTGGAAGGTGCTGATCCCCGTCTCCATCGTGTGGATCCTCATCATCGCCACGTTCCGCGGGCTCCAGAACGAGTACTCGGCCGACCTGCGCACCACGCTGCTGTGGGTCGCGCTGATCCTGCTCGCGGTGGCCGCGTTCGCCTTCGTGCTCGACCTCAGACGCGGCCCGGAGCCCGAACCCGAGCCCGAGCCGTTCGACGCCTTCGCCGGCGGCTATCCCGTCCCGCCGCTGCCCGGCCAGCAGGTGCAGCTCACCCGCCGGGCGCGGGCCACGGTGACGGCCACGGCCGTCGAGGTGGGCGAGGCGCGCGAGGAGTCCGTACCCGACAGCGAGGAGCAGTCGTGACCGACGAACGGCGGTTCTTCCGCGGGTTCGGCGTGACCTTCGGGCAGATGTTCAAGCGGGTCACCACCGAGCAGTACCCGGAGGACAAGCGCCCGACGCAGCCGCGCTACCACGGCCGGCACCAGCTCAACCGTCACCCCGACGGCCTCGAGAAGTGCGTGGGCTGCGAGCTGTGCGCGTGGGCCTGCCCCGCGGACGCGATCTACGTCGAGGGTGCGTCCAACACGGCCGAGGAGCGGTTCAGCCCCGGCGAGCGTTACGGCCGCGTTTACCAGATCAACTACCTGCGCTGCATCTTCTGCGGGCTGTGCATCGAGGCGTGCCCCACGCGGGCGCTCACGATGACCAACGAGTACGAGCTCGCCGATGACAACCGCGCGGACCTGATCTACGAGAAGAAGGACCTGCTCGCGCCGCTGCTGCCGGGCATGGCCGCCCCGCCGCACGCCATGGTGCCCGGCACCACGGAGACCGACTACTACCTCGGCAAGGTCACCGGCGCCGTCGCGGCGCAGGCGGCCGAGTCCGAGGCCCGGCGACTGGGCACGTGGGCCGGGCCGTCCGACGAGGAGGTGTCGGCATGAGCCCGCTGCTGGCCGCGCTGGAGACGTCGGGCAACACCGGCGAGACCATCGTCTTCTGGGTCTGCGCCCTGGTCGCCGTGGCCGGCGCGCTGGGCATGGTGCTCTCGCGACGGGCGGTGCACAGCGCGCTGTTCATCGCCACCACGATGATCAGCCTCGCCGTCCTCTACGTCACGCTCTCCGCGCCGTTCCTCGGCGTCACCCAGGTGATCGTCTACACCGGCGCCGTGATGATGCTGTTCCTGTTCGTGCTCATGATCGTCGGTGTCGACTCCTCGGACTCCCTGGTCGAGACGATCAAGGGCCAGCGGCTCGCCGCCATCGTCCTGGGCCTCGCGTTCGCCGCGCTGCTGCTCTCGGCCGTGGGCGCGGCGACGCTCCAGGCGAAGGGCCTCGACGACGCCAACGGCGTCGACGGCGGCAACGTGCAGGGCATCGCGCACCTGATCTTCGGCCGCTACGTGCTGGCCTTCGAGGTCACCTCCGCCCTGCTCATCACCGCCGCGCTCGGCGCGATGGTGCTGGCCCACCGCGAGCGGCACACGCCGCGGCCCACGCAGCGGCGGCTGTCCGAGGAGCGGGTCCGCTCCGGCCACCCGCAGAACCTGCCCGGGCCGGGCGTGTACGCGCGGCACAACGCCGTCGGCACCCCGGCGCTGCTGCCCGACGGCACGCCGACGGACCGGTCGGTGCCGGAGCCGCTGCGCGGGGTCAGCGCGGTGGTCGGCGTCGACCACGAGGACACCGCACGGGTCACCGCGCTGGCCTCGGGCCTGTCGGTCGGCCCCGCGGACGACGAGGAGGACGAGTCGTGAACCCGGCGAACTACCTCTACCTGTCGGCGGTGCTGTTCAGCATCGGCGCCGTCGGCGTGCTCGTGCGGCGCAACGCGATCGTCGTGTTCATGTGCGTCGAGCTCATGCTCAACGCCAGCAACCTCGCCTTCGTGTCCTTCGCCCGCAGCTGGGGCAACCTCGACGGCCAGGTCATCGCGTTCTTCGTCATGGTCGTCGCGGCGGCCGAGGTCGTCGTGGGCCTCGCGATCGTCATGGCGATCTTCCGTACCCGCCGGTCGGCCTCGGTCGACGAAGCCAACCTGCTGAAGTACTAGAGGGGTACGCCGTCGTGTCTACGTTCTCGGGCGTGGTGACCCTCGCCGACGCCGCTCCCACGGCCGTCGCGGCGAGCGGGACGTTCTCGCTCATCTGGCTGCTGATCGGCCTGCCGGCCGCGGGTGCCCTCGTGCTCCTGCTGGGCGGGCGGCGGACCAACGCCTGGGGCCACTGGGTAGGGGTGCTGGCCTCGACCGCGTCGTTCGCGGTCGGCGTGGTGCTCTTCTTCGCCATGGTCGCCCAGCCGGAGTCCGACCGCACCGTGGTCCAGCACCTCTTCGACTGGATCGCCGTCGGCAGCTTCAACGTCCCGTTCGACCTGCGGCTCGACCAGCTCTCGATGACGTTCGTGCTGCTGATCACCGGCGTCGGCACGCTGATCCACGTCTACTCCGTGGGCTACATGGCGCACGACCCCGAGCGCCGTCGCTTCTTCGCCTTCCTCAACCTGTTCGTGGCGGCGATGCTGCTGCTCGTCCTCGCGGACAACTACCTGCTGCTCTACGTCGGCTGGGAGGGCGTGGGCCTCGCGTCCTACCTGCTCATCGGCTTCTGGTTCTTCAAGGAGTCGGCCGCCGTCGCGGCGAAGAAGGCGTTCATCGTCAACCGCGTCGGCGACGTCGGGCTCTCCCTCGCCGTGATGCTCATCTTCGTCACGTTCGGCACGGTCGGGTTCTCCGGCGTGTTCGCGGGTGCGCCCCAGGCCAGCGAGTCGGCCAACACCTGGATCGGCCTCGCGCTGCTGCTCGCCGCGTGCGGCAAGTCCGCGCAGTTCCCGCTCCAGTCGTGGCTTCTGGACGCCATGGAGGGCCCCACGCCGGTGTCCGCGCTGATCCACGCGGCCACGATGGTGACCGCGGGCGTCTACCTGATCGCGCGGTCCAACGCGATCTTCGACGCCGCGCCGACCGCCCAGGCGTTCGTCGTCGTGGTGGGCGCGATCACCCTGCTCATGGGTGCCTGGATCGGGTCGGCGAAGGACGACATCAAGAAGGCGCTGGCCGGCTCCACCATGAGCCAGATCGGCTACATGATCCTCGCCGCCGGCCTCGGCCCGATCGGCTACGTGTTCGCGATCTTCCACCTCGTGACGCACGGCTTCTTCAAGGCCACGATGTTCCTCGGTGCCGGGTCCGTGATGCACGGCATGAACGACCGGGTCAACATGCGCCGCTACGGCGCGCTGCGCACGGTCATGGTGGTCACCTGGATCACCTTCGGTGCCGGCTACCTCGCGATCCTGGGCATCCCGCCGTTCGCGGGCTACTTCTCGAAGGACAAGATCATCGAGTCGGCCTTCGCGCACGGGACCGTCACGGGCCTGGTCGCCCTCGTCGGCGCGGGCATCACGGCCTTCTACATGACGCGCCTGTTCGGCATGACCTTCCACGGCGAGAAGCGCTGGGAGGACGACGTCCACCCGCACGAGTCGCCGGCGATCATGCTGGTGCCGATCTCGATCCTGGCCCTGCTCTCCGCCATCGGCGGCCTCGTGCTCGCGTCGGGCAACGCGCTTCAGAACTGGCTCACCCCGGTGCTCGGCTTCGAGGAGCCCGAGCTCGGCTTCTCGGTGGTGCTGCTCCAGGTGGTCACCCTCGTGCTCGTGCTGGTGGGCGCCGCCATCGCCTGGATGATGTTCGCCGCCCGCCCGGTGCCGGTCACCGCGCCCGCGGGCAACCTCATCACCCGTGCCGGCCGCGCCGACCTCTACGGCGACGCCGCCAACGAGGCGCTGCTGATGCGGCCGGGCCAGTACCTGACCCGATGGCTGGTGTGGTTCGACAACCGCGTCGTCGACGGCATCGTCAACGGCGTCGCGGCCACGTTCGGCGGCCTGTCCGGCCGCGCCCGTCGCCTGCAGACCGGGTTCACCCGGTCGTATGCGCTGTCCATGCTCGGTGGGGCCGCCGTCGTCGCCGCCACCCTCGTCCTGGTGAGGCTGTAGCCGTGAGCAACGTCTGGCTCCCCGTCCTGCTCGCCGCGCCGCTCGTGGGCGCGGTGGTGGTGATGCTGCTGCCCCGCGACGCCGACCGCCTCGCCAAGCAGGTCGGTCTCGCCTTCTCCGTCGTGGTCCTCGCGATCACCGTGGCCCTCGGCCTCAGCTTCGACGCGTCGGCGGGCGACACCTTCCAGTTCGCCTTCTCCACCCCGTGGATCCCGGCCTTCGGCGTCGACTTCTCGCTGGGGCTCGACGGCATCGCGCTGGTCCTCGTGGCGCTGTCCACCACGCTGGTGCCGATCGTGCTCATCGCGGGGTGGCACGACGCCGACGGCGCCCGCGGCACGGTCCGCGGCTACGTCGCCCTCGTGCTCACCCTCGAGGCGGCGATGATCGGCGTCTTCGCGGCGACCGACGTCTTCCTGTTCTACGTCTTCTTCGAGGCCATGCTCGTCCCGGTCTACTTCCTGATCGGGCGCTACGGCGGCCCGCGGCGCAACTACGCGGCCGTGAAGTTCTTCCTCTACTCGCTGTTCGGCGGCCTGCTGATGCTCGCGGCGCTGATCGGCCTCTACGTCGTGTCCGGCGACATCACCGGCACGGGGACGTTCGACTTCACCACGCTGGCCTCGCTGTCGATCGACCCCGGCACGCAGAAGTGGCTCTTCGCCGGCTTCTTCATCGCCTTCGCGATCAAGGCGCCGCTGGTGCCGTTCCACACGTGGCTGCCCGACGCCGCGGCCGAGTCCACCCCCGGCACCGCCGTGCTGCTGGTGGGCGTGCTGGACAAGGTCGGCACGTTCGGCATGCTGCGCTACTGCCTCGAACTGTTCCCCGACGCCTCCCGCTGGGCCACGCCGCTCGTGCTGGTGCTCGCCGTGGTCGGCATCATCTACGGCGCGCTGCTGGCCATCGGCCAGACCGACATCAAGCGGCTCATCGCCTACACGTCGGTGTCGCACTTCGGGTTCATCGCCCTGGGCGTCTTCGTGATGACGACGCAGGGCCAGAGCGGCTCGGCGCTCTACATGGTCAACCACGGGTTCTCGACCGCGGCGCTGTTCCTCATCGGCGGCTTCCTCATCAGCCGCCGCGGCTCCAAGCTCGTGGCCGACTTCGGCGGGGTGCAGAAGGTCGCGCCGGTCCTGGCCGGCACGTTCCTCGTGGCGGGCCTGTCGTCGCTGGCCCTGCCGGGCCTGTCGAGCTTCGTGAGCGAGTTCCTGGTGCTGGTCGGCACCTTCGAGCGCTACACCTGGGCCGGCATCGTCGCCACGCTGGGCATCGTCCTCGCGGCGCTCTACATCCTGCTCATGTACCAGCGCACGATGACCGGGCCCACGCCCGAGGTCGTGACGGAGAAGGTCCACGACCTCACCGGTCGCGAGGTGCTGGCCGTCGCTCCGCTCATCGCCGTGATCCTCTTCCTCGGCTTCTACCCGAAGCCTGTGCTCGACGTCGTCAACCCGGCCGTCGGTCGCGTCATGCACGCGGTCGGCGCCACCGACCCGGCGCCGAAGGTGGCACCGGTCGCCGAAGGGAACACCCCGTGAACGCCGTCCTGGCCACCGTGGGATCGTTCGAGGTCCCGACCATCGAGTACGCCGCCCTGGCCCCGATCCTGATCGTCCTCGGCGCCGCGGTCGTGTCCGTGCTGCTCGAGGCGTTCCTGCCGCAGCACCTGCGCCGGCCGGTGCAGCTCGTGGTCACGTTCGCCGCGCTGGCCGGGGCCTTCGCCGCCGTCGTCGCCGCCCGCGGCACCCAGGAGATCGTCGCGCTGGGCTCGGTCGCCGTCGACGGACCGACCCTGTTCATGCAGGGCTCGATCCTGGTGCTGGCCGCGATCGCGGCACTGGTGATGGCCGAGCGCCGGGTGGACCCGGCGGGCGACTCCTTCGCCCCGCGCGCCTCGGCGCTGCCGGGCTCGGAGGACGAGCAGGTCTTCACCCGCCTGGGCTGGCTGCAGACCGAGGTGTGGCCGCTGTTCCTGTTCTGCGTCGGCGGCATGCTGCTGTTCCCGGCGGCCACGGACCTGCTCACGATGTTCGTCGCGCTCGAGGTGCTCTCGCTGCCGCTGTACATCCTCGCGGGCCTGGCCCGCCGGCGCCGCCTGCTCTCGCAGGAGGCCTCGCTCAAGTACTTCCTGCTCGGCGCGTTCTCGTCGGCGTTCTTCCTCTACGGCACGGCGCTGCTCTACGGCTTCGCCGGCACCGTGTCGCTGTCCGGCATCGCCGACGCGCTCACCGCCTCCGCGAGCAACACCGGCCTCGTGCTCGGCGGCGTCGCGCTGCTCTCCGTCGGCCTGCTGTTCAAGATCGGCGCCGCGCCGTTCCACCAGTGGACCCCCGACGTCTACCAGGGCTCGCCCACCTCGGTCACCGGCTTCATGGCCGCGTGCACGAAGATCGCCGCCTTCGGCGCCCTGCTGCGCGTGATGTACGTGGCGCTCGGCGGGATCCGCTGGGACTGGCGGCCGATGATGTACATCATCGCCGGGCTGACCATGATCGTCGGCACGCTGTTCGCGCTGACCCAGCAGGACATCAAGCGGATGCTCGCCTACTCCTCGATCGCGCAGGCCGGCTTCATGCTCGTCGGGGTGGTCGCCACCAACGCGGCCGGACTCCAGGGCACGATGGTCTACCTCGTGGCCTACGGCGTCGCGACGATCGGCGCCTTCGCCATCGTGACGCTCGTGCGCGACGCGACGGGCGAGGCCACCCACCTGTCGCAGTGGGCCGGGCTCGGCCGGCGCTCGCCGGTGGTCGCCGGCGCCTTCGGGCTGTTCCTGCTCGCGTTCGCGGGGATCCCGCTCACGAGCGGGTTCACCGGCAAGTTCGCGGTGTTCACCGCGGGCATCGCCGGGGGTGCCGCGCCGATCGTGGTGATCGGCGTGGTCGCCAGCGCCGTGGCCGCCTTCTTCTACGTCCGCGTGATCGTCCTCATGTTCTTCAACGAGCCGAGCGCGGAGGGCGGCCCGAGCGTGGTCGTGCCGAGCTGGTTCACCTCCACCGCCATCGGCGTCGCCGTCGCCATCACCGTGGTGATCGGCGTCGTCCCGCAGGTGATCCTCTCCCTGGCGTCGCAGGCCGGGCTCTTCGTACGCTGACCTGGATGAGGACCCCGACGTGAGCGAGTCGCTGCCCTTCGGGCTGTCGGACGTGGACGCCGCGCTCGCCGACCGGCTGCGGAGCGGGCTCGACGACGTCGAGATCGCGCTGCGCAAGGCCGTCACCAGCGACTACCCCTTCGTCACCGAGACCTCCTCGCACCTGGTCAACGCCGGCGGCAAGCGGTTCCGCCCGCTCCTGGCCCTGGTGGCCGCGCAGTACGGCGACCCCGACGCCCCCGGCAACGTGCCCGGCGCGGTGGTCTCCGAGCTCACCCACCTCGCGACGCTCTACCACGACGACGTGATGGACGAGGCCCCGCTGCGCCGCGGGGCGCCGAGCGCCAACGCGCGCTGGGACAACACCGTGGCCATCCTCACCGGCGACTTCCTCTTCGCCCGGGCCGCCGACATCGCCGCCGACCTCGGCGCCGACATCGTGCGGCTCCAGGCCCGGACCTTCGAGCGCCTGTGCACCGGGCAGATCCGCGAGACCGTCGGCCCGGCCGAGGGCGAGGACGCCGTGGCCCACCACCTCGACGTGCTCGCGGGCAAGACCGGGTCGCTCATCGCCGCTGCCGGGCGCATGGGGGCGATGACCTCGGGCGCGCCCGAGAGCGTGGCCGTGGCGATCTCCGCCTACGGCGAGAAGTTCGGGGTGGCCTTCCAGCTCTCCGACGACCTGCTCGACATCGCCAGCGAGTCGGCGGAGTCCGGCAAGACCCCGGGCACCGACCTGCGCGAGGGCGTGCGCACGCTCCCGGTGCTGCTGGCGCTGCGCGGCACCGACCCCGAGGGCGCCCGCCTGCGCGAGCTGCTGGCCGGGCCCATCACCGACCCGGACCTGCACGCCGAGGCGCTGACACTGCTGCGCCGCTCACCGGCGATGGCCGAGGCCCGGGCCGCGCTGGTGTCGTGGGCGGAGTCGGCGCGCTCGGAGCTCGCGGCGCTGCCGGCCGGGCCCGTCACCGACGCGCTGTCGCAGATGTGCGACGTCGTCGTCGACCGCAGCACCTGAGCTGCGCGCCCGCGGCGTCGCGCGGCGCCATACTCGGCACGTGACCAGCGACCCCGCCGGAGCGTCGCCCGGGGACCCGGCGGCGCCGCCGGTCCCGGCGTGGCGCCGTCAGACCCAGGGCGAGCAGCGCTGGCCCGCGAGCGTGGCCGTCGTCCTCGTGATCGTGCTCCAGCTGACCCTGCCCGGGGAGCTCACGACGGCCGGGCACTTCGTGCTGCCCGCAGTGGAGGTGGTGCTCGCCACGGTCCTCGTCTCGGCGAACCCGCTGCGCATCACCCGCCGCCGACCGTTCCTGCGGGCCGTCAGCCTCGCCCTCATCGGCGTCGCCAGCCTGGTCAACGGGTGGTCGCTGGTGCTGCTGGTGCGCGCCGTGCTCGACGGCAGCATCGGCTCGGCCCAGGAGCTGCTGCTGACCGGCGGCAACATCTGGATCACCAACATCGTGATCTTCGCTCTCTGGTACTGGGAGCTCGACCGCGGCGGTCCCGGGTCGCGCGCCACGGGCGAGGACCCCGACCCGGACTTCCTGTTCCCGCAGATGGCCGACACCACCGGCGCCTTCCACCACTGGGAGCCCGAGTTCGTCGACTACGCCTACGTGTCGTTCACCAACGCGAGCGCGTTCAGCCCCACGGACACCATGCCGCTGTCGCGGTGGGCCAAGATGGCGATGATGCTGCAGGCCTCGGTCTCCCTGCTCACCGCGGTGCTCATCGTGGCCCGGGCGGTCAACCTGCTGCCCTGACCCGCGGGTCAGACCGGCGCCTCGACCTCGTCGATGCCGGTGACCTGGGCGGCCGTCATGCGCGCGGAGCGCGAGTGGCGCAGCAGGTCGATGGTGAAGACCGCGAGGGCCACCCACACGACCGCGAAGCCCGCCCAGCGCGCCGGCGGCATCTGCTCGCCGACCACCCAGACCCCGATCACGAACTGGATCACGGGGGTGAGGTACTGGAGCAGGCCCACGGTGGACAGCGGGATCCGGTTGGCGGCGCCGCCGAACATCAGCAGGGGGATGGCGGTGACGGCGCCGGTGAGCACCAGCAGCGCGGTGTTCCCGCCGGAGGAGTGGCCGAAGGTGAGCGTCCCCTGGGTGCCGAGCAGCACGAGGTAGGCGAGCGCGAACGGCGTGGCGTACGCCGTCTCGATGGTGAGCGCCGCCTGCGGGTCGACGCCGGCCACCTTCTTCACCAGCCCGTAGCCCGCGAACGAGAACGCGAGCGAGAGCGCCAGCCACGGGAGCTTGCCGTAGCCGAGGGTCAGGACGACGACGGCGACCGCCGCGATCCCGACGGCGACCCACTGCAGCCTGCGCAGTCGCTCGCCCAGCACGACGACGCCCATGAGCACCAGCACGAGCGGGTTGATGAAGTAGCCCAGCGAGCCCTCGACCACGTGTCCGTTGTTGACGCCCCAGATGTAGAGGCCCCAGTTGACGCCGATGAGCGCCGAGGCCGCCAGCAGCAGGAGCATCCGGCGCCGGTCGGGCAGCACCGGCCGCAGGCGCGACCAGGTGCGGGTGAGGGTGAGCAGCAGCGCCATGAACACGAGCGAGAACAGGAAGCGGTCGGCCAGGATCTCCAGCGCCGACGCCGGCTCGAGCAGCGGGAAGAACAGGGGGAAGAAGCCCCACATCCCGTAGGCGCCGATGCCCAGCAGCAGCCCGACGCGTGCCGACCGGGCCGCCTCGTCGGCGGCGGTGGGCACGGGGGTCTGGGTCATGACCCTCCCGACGGTATGCCATGACCCCGCGCGGCGACGCACGGGATCCTGGCCGGCGGGACGCCGGGGCGCGCCTGCCCGGGCGGGGACGGTGCGCTAGGCGATGTCCCAGGTGTCGCTGCCGGCGAGCAGCGCCGCGAGGTCGCCGCGGCCGCCCTCCTGGGCCCGGGCGAGCTGGTCCTGGAACGCGGCGTCGTACGACGGGCGCGCGACGTCGCGGAAGACCCCGATCGGGGTGTTGGCCAGCGTCATCGGGTCCGACAGCCGCGACAGCGCGAACGCCACCGAGGGGTCGGGGTTCTGGGCGTCGTGCACCAGCACGGCCTCGAGCCCCACGGCCGAGACGTCCGCGATCGACAGCGTGCCGTTGGCCAGGCGCACCACGCCCCGGCTGCCGTCCGCGAGCAGGATCCGCTCGCCGTGCTGGAGGCGGAAGGTGAGCGAGTCGCGATGCTCGGCGTCCTTGAGCGGCTCCCACGCGCCGTCGTTGAAGATGTTGCAGTTCTGGTAGATCTCCACCAGCGCGGTGCCCTCGTGGTGCGCGGCCGCGCGCAGCGTCTCGGTGAGGTGCTTGCGGTCCGAGTCGATGGTGCGGGCGACGAACGAGGCCTCGGCCCCGATCGCCAGCGACACCGGGTTGAACGGGTGGTCGAGCGAGCCCATCGGGGTCGACTTGGTCACCTTGCCCACCTCGGAGGTGGGGGAGTACTGGCCCTTGGTCAGCCCGTAGATCCGGTTGTTGAACAGCAGGATCTTGAGGTTGACGTTGCGGCGCAGCGCGTGGATGAGGTGGTTGCCGCCGATGGAGAGCGCGTCGCCGTCACCCGTGACCACCCACACCGAGAGGTCCGGGCGCGTGATGGCCAGGCCGCTGGCGATGGCCGGGGCACGACCGTGGATCGAGTGCATCCCGAAGGTGTTCATGTAGTACGGGAAGCGGCTCGAGCAGCCGATGCCGGAGATCCACACGATGTTCTCGCGGGCGAGGCCGAGCTCGGGCATGAAGCTCTGGACGCCGGCCAGGATGGCGTAGTCGCCGCAGCCGGGGCACCAGCGCACCTCCTGGTCGGTCTTGAAGTCCTTGGCGGACTGCTTCACCTCGGTCTTGGGGACCAGCCGCAACGACGGGAACCCGAGGTCGACGGACTCAGACACTGGCGACCACGTCCTTGATCACTCCGGCGAGCTCCTCCGCCCGGAACGGGAGCCCGCGCACCTGGTTGTAGGCCACCGCGTCCACGAGGAAGCGGCCCCGGATCAGCAGCGCGAGCTGACCGAGGTTCATCTCCGGGACGACGACCTTGTCGTAGCGGCGCAGCAGCGCCTCGGTGTTGGCCGGCAGCGGGTTGAGGTGGCGCAGGTGGGCCTGGGCCACCGACACCCCGCCGCGGCGCGAGATCTGGCAGGCGGCGTTGATGGGCCCGTACGTGGACCCCCAGCCCAGCACGAGCACGCGGGCGTCGCCGTCCGGGTCCTCGACCTCGAGGTCCGGCACGGTGATGCCGTCGACCTTGGCCTGGCGCAGCCGGACCATGCGGTCGTGGTTGTCGGGGTCGTAGGAGATGTTGCCGGGGCCGTCAGCCTTCTCGATGCCGCCGATGCGGTGCTCGAGGCCCTTCGTGCCGGGCACCGCCCACGGCCGCGCGAGGGTCTCGGGGTCGCGCAGGTAGGGCCAGAACTCCTCGGTGCCGTCCTCGGCCGTGTGGTTGGTCTCGGTGGCGAACGACACCGTGAGGTCCGGCAGGGCGTCGACGTCGGGGATCCGCCAGGGCTCGGAGCCGTTGGCGAGGTAGCCGTCGGAGAGCAGGAACACCGGGGTCCGGTAGGTGGTGGCGATGCGCACGGCCTCGAGGGCTGCGTAGAAGCAGTCGCCCGGGGAGCGCGGGGCGACGATCGGCACCGGGGCCTCGCCGTTGCGGCCGAACATGGCCTGGAGCAGGTCGGCCTGCTCGGTCTTGGTGGGCAGGCCGGTGGACGGGCCGCCGCGCTGCACGTCGACGACGACGAGCGGGAGCTCGAGGGACACGGCGAGCCCGATCGCCTCGGACTTGAGCGCGATGCCGGGGCCGGAGGTGGTGGTGACGCCGAGCATGCCGCCGTAGGAGGCGCCGATGGCCGAACTCACGCCGGCGATCTCGTCCTCGGCCTGGAAGGTCATGACGCCGAACTTCTTGTGCTTGCTCAGCTCGTGGAGGATGTCCGACGCCGGGGTGATCGGGTAGGAGCCGAGGAACAGCGGCAGCCCCGAGCGCTCGCTCGCGGTGATCAGCCCGTAGGCCAGCGCGAGGTTGCCGGAGATGTTGCGGTAGCGGCCCGGCGTCATCACCGCGGGCTTGACCTCGTACTGCACCGAGAAGTCCTCGGTGGTCTCGCCGTAGGACCAGCCCGCCTCGAACGCGGTGATGTTCGCCGCCAGGATCTCCGGCTTCTTGGCGAACTTCTGCCGCAGGAAGGTGATGGTGCCCTCGGTGGGGCGGTGGTAGAGCCAGGACAGCAGGCCGAGGGCGAACATGTTCTTCGCCCGCTCGGCCTCCTTCTTGGTGATGTCGAAGCCCTTGAGCGCCTCCACCGTCATGGAGGTGAGCGGGATCGGGTGCACGGCGTAGGACTCGAGCGTGCCGTCCTCGAGCGGGCTCACGGCGTAGCCGACCTTGCTCAGGTTGCGCGTGGTGAACTCGTCGGTGTTGACGATGATGTCCGCACCGCGCGGCAGGTCCTTGAGGTTGGCCTTGAGCGCCGCGGGGTTCATCGCCACCAGCACGTTGGGGCTGTCGCCCGCCGTGGTGATGTCGTGGTCGGCGAAGTGCAGCTGGAACGCCGAGACGCCGGGCAGCGTCCCCGCTGGGGCGCGGATCTCGGCCGGGAAGTCGGGCAGCGTCGAGAGGTCGTTGCCGAACGACGCCGTCCGGGAGGTGAACTGGTCGCCGGTCAGCTGCATGCCGTCGCCGGAGTCCCCGGCGAAACGGATGATGACCCGCTGGAGCTGGACCACCTGCTTGCTCACGTTGTCTTCCGCCTCGCTGAGGGCGTGGGTGCCGACTGCCGCGTCCTCGATCGCTCTCGGGTTGTGATCCGGTCTCGTGCGCGCCCCCGCTCCCGCCGGGTCGGGCCGACGGTCGCCGCGTGCTGTGCTGCCATCCTCCCCCCGACTGCTCCCGCACGCGCGCAGGGGTCCCGCCACGGGGCCCCGGCGCGTCGCGCACCCGGAGAGATCGGCAGGTCGGCGCCCGGCCCTGAGCGCGGCCCCCGGGGGCAGGCGGCCGCTGCCTAGGCTGGGCCCCGGGCCGGGTGCTGCCGGCCGTCGAGGCGCGAGGAGGCGGGAGCGGTGACCGGTCCGGTGCTCGGCCTGACCCCCGCGTCCGCGACGCCGGCGTCCGGAGTGCGGGTGGCCCTGGAGTGGGAGGGCGCGACGTACGACGTCACGCTCCTCGACATCGGGCTGGCGTGCTGCTCCCTCGAGGTCATGGCGGCCGCCCTCGACGCCGGGTCCAGCCGCGCCGCCGGCCGGCTGCCGGAGGCCGCACCCGGGACGCCGGTGGACGTGCTGGTCGTGTCCGGCACCGTCACCCACGTGCTCGCCCCGCTGGTGCGCCGGCTGGTCGAGTCGGCGCCGGGCGACCCGGTGGTGGTCAGCTTCGGGGCGTGCGCCTGCACGGGCGGGCCCTACTGGGACTCCTACGCCGTGGCCGACGGCGTCGACACGGTGGTACCGGTGGACGTCTACGTGCCCGGCTGCCCGCCCCCGCCCGAGGCGCTGCGCGAGGCGGTGGCGCGGGCGGTCGCCCTGCGCGCCGGTGCCGGCGGTGCGCCGTGACGCTCGAGGACGCCGTGCGCGCTGCGGCGGGGGAGGCGCTGCTCGGCTCGGGGTCGGGCTACGGCCCGGCCACGCTGGACGTCCGCGCCGACGCGTGGGTCGCGAGCGCGACCGCGGCCTGCGACGCGGGCGCCGTCCTGTTCGACCTGCTCACCGCCTACGACGACGGGGACGCCGGGCTCGCCGTGGTGGTGCACCTGTCGCGGGCCGACGCCGCCGAGCACGTCCTGATCCGCACCTGGGTGCCGCGCGAGGCGCCGTCGCTGCCGAGCATCACCGCGCTGTACGCCGGGGCCGCCTGGCACGAGCGGGAGACGCACGAGATGTTCGGCGTCGACTTCCCGGGCCACCCCGGGCTCGACCCGCTGCTGCTCGGGCCGGACGCGCCCGCCACCCCGCTGCGCAAGGACGCCGTCCTGGTGGCGCGGGTGGCGCGGCCCTGGCCGGGCGAGAAGGACCCGGCCGACTCCGCGGGGCGCGGCCGGCGCCGGCGCACCCTGCCGCCGGGCGTGCCGGAGCACTGGGTGCCCGGGCCGGCCGACGACCGGGGGGCGCAGCCGTGACGGACGTCGTGGGCGGCGGCGCGCGGCCGCCGCGGGCCCGGGGGGTCCTCGCCCTCGTCGAGGAGAACTGCACCGTCTGCATGCTCTGCGTGCGCGAGTGCCCGGACTGGTGCATCGAGATCGACTCGCACGTGCAGACCCTGCCGGCCGCCGAGCCGCGGGGCCGCGACCGCACGGTGAACGTGCTGGACCGGTTCGCGGTCGACTTCGGGCTGTGCATGTACTGCGGGATCTGCGTGGAGGTCTGCCCGTTCGACGCCCTGCACTGGTCGCCCGTCGCCGCCTACGCCGCGTCCGGCCCGGTCGACCTCGTGCACGAGGCGGACCGCCTCGCCGGCTGGGAGGCCACCGTCCCGGAGCCGGCGCCGCTCGACCCGGCCGCCGAGGTGGAGCCCGACCACGTGCGGCGCGGTGCCTCCGGCGCCGGGAACCGCCCGGGACGGGGTCGCGTCCCACGACCGTGAGGCCGCCGCTGCCCGTCCTGCTCGCCGTGCCCCTGCTCGCGGCCGGCTGCACCGGGCCCGCCCCCGGTGCCGCGTCGTCCGCGGTGCCGCGGGCCCCGGTGGTCGCGTCGTCGCCGGCGCAGCAGCACGCGCTGGTCGCCGCCGACGGGCTGACGCCCGCCGAGCACGCGCAGCTCGAGGTGGCCAGGCTGCTCAGCTCTGCGCCGCTGCCGCCCGGCGCGACACCCGTGGCGGGTGCCGGGCCCGTCGGCTACCCCGGCGGTCCGGCCGCCTCGACGTCGGAGTCGGACCACCGCTCCTACCGCCTCGCACTCATCCCGACCGCGGCCACGGACTGGGTGCGCCGGCACCCGCCGAGCGGGCTCGTGCTGGGCTCCACCGGGCGCTCGGGATCGACGGCCGGAGAGGTCCTGCACACGGGCTTCGAGGAGCCGGCGCCGGCCGCGGACCTGCTCGGCGGGTGGCTCACGTACTCCGTGGCCGGTTCCGGGACCGGGTCGGTGCTGCGCGTCGACGCCTACGTGGTGTGGCTCGACCCGACGCCGGTCGCGGACGCCGCCCGCGGCCCGCGGGTCCGCGTCGCCGTGGCCACCGGCTGCCCGGCGTCGGCCGTCGGCGTGGTCGGCGTGCGCAACCCCGGTCGCGACCTGTCGGGCGCGCTGCTGCCGGACGGCGCGCCGACCGGCGGGCTCGTGTGCCGGTACGCCGGGATGAACGACGCGCGCCCCGGCCGGCTGGACACGAGCACGACGCTCGGTCCCGCGGCGGCGCAGGCGCTGGCCCGGCGCGTGTCGGCGCTGCCGCTCGCGCACGACGACGGGCCGCGCTCGTGCCCGTCCTCGGACGGGTCGCTCGCGCTGGTGGCGCTCTCCTACGCCGAGCGCCCCGACGTCGACCTCGCGGTCACCGGCGGATGCGGCGCGGTGGCCAACGGCACGATCATGGCCGCCTACCTCGACGCCGCCCAGGTGCTGGCCGGCGTCTGAACGCGCGCGGCCTCAGCGGTAGTTGACGAACTGCACCGCGAAGTCGAGGTCCGCGCCCTTCACCAGCGCCTGGACGGCCTGGAGGTCGTCGCGGCTCTTCGACGTCACCCGCAGCTCGTCGCCCATGACCTGCGCCTTGACCGACTTCGGGCCCTCGTCGCGGATCAGCTTGCCGAGCTTCTTGGCCTGCTCCTGGGAGATGCCGGCGGTGAGCGTGCAGGCGATCTTGTAGTCCTTGCCGGACACCCGCGGGTCGCTCGCGTCGAGGCTCTTCAGCGAGATCTGCCGCTTGACCAGCTTGTCCTTGAACACGTCGAGGGCGGCCTTGGCCCGCTCCTCGGTGCTCGAGGTGATCTCGACCGAGAGCTCGCCCTTCCACTCGATCGAGGACCCCGTGTTCTTGAAGTCGAAGCGCTGCGAGAGCTCCTTCGCCGCCTGGTTGAGCGCGTTGTCGACCTCCTGGCGGTCGATCTTGTTCACGATGTCGAAGCTGCTGTCGGCCATGGTCGCGGGTGCCTCTCTCCGGTGCTCGCCGCACGTCGTCGTGCCCGTCGGGCGCGGTCGGGGCGATTTCACCCGGGCCGCGCGTCCTATGTATCCTTCCCTGCGCCGTCGAAGGACGGCAAAGGCGGGTTGCCCGAGCGGCCAATGGGAGCGGACTGTAAATCCGTCGGCTTTGCCTTCGATGGTTCGAATCCATCACCCGCCACACGAGGAGCCGCAGCGCATGCTGCGGCTCCTTCTGTGTGTGCGGCCGGGCTCAGGCCGGGTCGGGGCCGACCCCGGCCAGCGCCTGCTCGAGGGTGAGGCCCACCAGCTCCTCGCTGCGCGCCCAGAGCGCCGCCGCGACCGCCTCGTCGTACGCCGCCGACGTCGCGGTCACCAGCCGCGGGTGCCCGCGCTGCTCGAGGAAGCCGTCCGGGCCGACGAACGCTGCAGGCGGGAGCCCGGGCGTCGTGGCGGCGTAGAGCGTCGGCAGCGCCCCCATCTCCGCGGGCTGGGCGAGGAGCCGGTTGCCGATCTCGGCCATGCGGGCGCCGAGCTGGCTGCCCCGCATCTGCGGTCCCACCGACTGGAGGTTGGTGGCGGCGTAGCCGGGGTGGGCGGCGAACGAGGCGACCGGCAGCTGCCGCGCGTCGAGCCGGCGCTGGAGCTCGAAGGCGAAGAGCAGGTTGGCCAGCTTGGTCTGGCCGTACGCCGCCCAGGGGCGGTAGCGGCGCTCGCCCATGAGGTCGGTGAGGTCGATCCGGCCGAAGCGGTGCGCCCCGCTCGACACCGTGACCACCCGCGCGGCGCCGTGCTCGCCCGAGCCCGCGCGCACCAGGGCCGGGAGCAGGCGCAGCGTCAGCGCCATGTGGCCGAGGTGGTTGGTGCCGAGCTGCATCTCGAAGCCGTCGGCGGTCTCCCGTCGCGGGATCGCCATGACCCCCGCGTTGTTGACCAGCAGGTCGAGGGTCCCGGCGCCCTCGCTCTCGGCGAACGTGGCCACGGAGGCCAGGTCGGCGAGGTCGAGGACGCCGACCTCGAGGTCGCCCGCCCCGGGGGTCCCGGTCAGTTCGGCGCGCAGCTCGTCGGCGACGGCGCCCCCGCGGGCGGCGTCGCGCACCGCGAGGACGACGTGCGCCCCGTGCCGGGCCAGCTCGAGCGCGGTGACGCGGCCGAGGCCCGAGGTGGCGCCGGTCACGACCGCGCGGCGGCCGGAGAGGTCGGGGATCCGGTCGGCGGTCCAGGGGGTGCTCACGGGTCCAGTCTGGGGTGCTCCGGCGAGGGCCGCACCAGGGCCGCCCACCCGCGCGGGGCACCGGTCGCGGACCCACCAGCCTCGTTTTGGAGAACGGGGCGCCCGACGGGTACTCTGCTCTGGCTCTACGCCCCCTTAGCTCAGTCGGCAGAGCGTCTCCATGGTAAGGAGAAGGTCTACGGTTCGATTCCGTAAGGGGGCTCGGACCCGACGGCTCCGCCGCCCGGCGGCGTCGTCGCCTCGGCGGAGTAGCTCAGCCTGGTAGAGCAAGCGGCTCATAATCGCTGTGTCGCCGGTTCAAGTCCGGCCTCCGCTACAACCGATCGACCCACGTCAGAAGCAAGGAAAGGCACTCCCGTGGCCAAGAGCGACGTCCGCCCGAAGATCACCCTGGCCTGCCAGGAGTGCAAGCACCGCAACTACATCACCAAGAAGAACCGGCGCAACGACCCGGATCGCCTGGAGATGAAGAAGCACTGCCCCAACTGCAACCAGCACACGGTGCACAAGGAGACCCGCTAGCCGGGTCGCCCCTGACGGGCCACGACATCGCGACGGCCGCTCCCCTCGGGGGGCGGCCGTCCTCGTGCGCCGCCGGCTCCTCCCGGCGCCGCGGTGCGCCCCCGTACGCACGTCCCCTAGGGTCGCCGAGCAGGGGCCCGGTCGCGGGCGCACGACGACGGGAGCACGCATGGGACGGCTGGACGGACGGGTCGCGCTGGTCACCGGGGCGGGGCGCGGGATCGGGCGGGCGACGGCGCTGCGCCTCGCGCGCGACGGCGCCGCGGTCGTCATCAACGACATCGACGCCGGCCCCGCCGGCGAGACAGTCGACCTCGTCACCGCCGAGGGCGGGCGCGCCGTGGCCCACGTGGCCGACACCGTCGACCTCGAGCAGGCGCACGGCCTGACCGCCGCGGCGGCCGAGGCCTTCGGCAGCTCGACATCGTCGTCAACAACGCCGGGATCACCCGCGACAAGATGTTCCACTCGATGAGCGACGAGACGTTCGACTTCGTCCTCGACGCGAACCTGCGCACCGCGTTCCACACCACCCAGGCGGCCATGCCCTACCTGCGGGAGACCGCGAAGGCCGAGATCGCGGCCACCGGCGCTCCGGCGTACAACCGCAAGATCGTCTTCACCTCGTCGGTGGCCGCGCTCATGGGCAACCCGGGCCAGGCCAACTACACGGCGGCCAAGGGCGGCCTCATCGCCCTCACGCGCACGCTGGCACGCGAGCTGGGGCCGTTCGGGATCAACGTCAACGCCGTCGCCCCCGGCTTCATCGAGACCCGGCTCACCGCCGCCAAGGGCGAGGGCGACGACCTCGGGGTCCCCGAGCAGCTGCGCCAGCTCTCGCTCATGCTCATCTCGCTCGGCCGCCTCGGCCGGCCCGAGGACGTCGCGAACGTGCACGCGTTCCTGGTGTCGAGCGACGCCGACTTCGTCTCCGGCGTCACCATCCCCGTCAGCGGCGGCCAGATCGGAGGCATGTGATGGCGCTGAACCAGGACTACCTGGGCAAGGTCTACGACGGCGGACCCACCTACCAGGTGGGCCGCGAGAAGATCCGCGAGTTCGCCCTGGCCATCGGCGACGCGAACCCGGCCTACCACGACGTCGAGCACGCCCGCTCGCTCGGGCACCGCGACGTCGTGGCGCCGCCGACCTTCGTGTTCGTCGCGTCGATGCGCGCCGCGGCCGCCGCGATGTTCGACCCCGGCCTCGGCCTCGACTACAGCCGCGTGGTGCACGGCGAGCAGCGCTTCGCCTACACCCGGCCGGTCACCGCCGGCGACGAGCTGCGGGTCACCACCACCATCGAGGCCATCCGGGCCGCCGCGGGCAACGACATCCTCACCACTCGCGCCGACATCACCACCGAGGACGGTGAGCCGGTCGCCACCGTGTGGACCGTCACCGTCGCCCGGGGAACCGCCGAGGAGTCCGCATGACCGCGTCCGTCGCCTGGTCCGACGTCGAGGTGGGCACCGAGCTGCCCGCCCTCACCGTGACCCTCCAGCGCGTCAACCTCGTCATGTACGCCGGCGCCTCCGGCGACTTCAACCCGATCCACTGGAACGAGCGGTTCGCCCGCGCCGTGGGCCTGCCGGACGTGGTCGCCCACGGGATGCTGACGATGGCCACCGCCGGGCGCGTCGTCACCGACTGGGTGGGCGACCCGGGCGCCCTCGTGGAGTACGGCGTGCGCTTCACCCGTCCCGTGGTCGTGCCCGACGACGACCACGGCGCCGAGGTGCAGGTCACCGGCGTCGTGGCCGACAAGCGCGACGACGGCACCGTGCGGGTCGACCTCACGGCCACGTTCCAGGGGCAGACGGTGCTGGGCAAGGCGCAGGCGGTCGTCCGCCTGGCCTGAACCGGCCGGCCCGGACCCGGCCCGGACCCGGCCCGCTTCGCCGGCGCCGCCCTCGCGGCCGCCTAGGCTTCCGGCGTGACGACCACGCCGGCGCTCGCCGACCTCACGACGCTGCGCGTCGGGGGCCCGGCCCGCGAGGTCGTCGTGGCCGAGGACGAGCGCAGCCTGGTCGAGGCGGTGGCCGCGGCGGACGCCTCCGGCGTCCCGGCCCTGGTGGTGGCCGGCGGGAGCAACCTGGTGGTGGCCGACGACGGGTACCCCGGCACGGTGGTGCTCGTGCGCACCTCGGGCGTGACCACGGAGGCCGACACCTGCGGCGGCGCATGGGTCACCGCCGCGGCCGGCGAGCCGTGGGACGGCCTCGTGGCCCGCGCCGTGGCCGAGGAGTGGGCCGGCATCGAGGCGCTGTCCGGCATCCCGGGATCCGTGGGCGCGACCCCGGTGCAGAACGTCGGCGCCTACGGCCAGGAGATCTCCGACGTCGTCGCCCGGGTGCGCGCGTGGGACCGGACCGAGCACGTCGTGCGCACCTTCGCCGCGGCCGACTGCGGCTTCGGCTACCGCACGAGCCGGTTCAAGCGCGAGCCGGGCCGGTGGCTGGTCCTCGACGTCACCCTCCAGCTGCGCCTGTCGCCGGTCTCGGCGCCGCTGCGCTACGCCGAGCTGGCCCGCTCGCTCGGCGTCCCCGAGCAGGGGCGCGCGGGCGTCGCCGCGGTGCGCGAGTCGGTCCTCGCGCTGCGCCGGGCCAAGGGGATGGTGCTCGACCCGGACGACCACGACACGTGGAGCGTCGGGTCGTTCTTCACCAACCCCGTCCTCGACCCGGCGGACGCCGCCCGTCTGCCCGACGACGCCCCGCGCTACCCCGCGGCCGACGGCCGCGTGAAGACCAGCGCCGCCTGGCTCATCGAGCGGGCCGGGGTGGCCCGCGGCACGGCGTCGGGCAGCGGCCGGGCCGCGGTGTCGACCCGGCACACCCTCGCCCTGACCAACCGGGGCGGCGCCGCGACGGCGGACGTCCTCGAGCTGGCCGGGCTGGTCCGCGCCCGCGTGCGGGCGGAGTTCGGGATCGACCTCGAGCCCGAGCCGACCCTCGTCGGCTGCTCCGTGCCCTGATCCCGGTTCCCCGGGACTCCGCCCGGGGGCGGGGGTTAGGTTCTGCTCGCGGCCGTCCGGGCGGACGGGGCGCCCCCGAGGAGGATCCATGTCAGACGTCGTACGACCGGTGGGGCCGGTCGACGTGGCGGTCGTCGCCTTCGACGAGCCGAGGTTCGACGGGTCGGTGGCCGCGGCCATCATCGACCTGGTGGCGGCGGGCATCGTGCGCGTGCTCGACGTCGTGCTGGTGAACAAGGACGAGAACGGCGAGACCTCGATGTTCGAGGTCACCGACATCGACGGGGACGGCGTCCCGGACCTCGTCGCGATCCGCGGCGACATCCCCGGCCTGCTCTCCGAGGACGACGCCGGCGCCGCGATCGAGGCGATGCCGCCGTCGTCGGCGATCATGATGATCGCCTGGGAGAACACCTGGCTCATCCGCGCCGGCCAGGCCATCCGCGACAACGGCGGCATGCTCGTGGCCTTCGAGCGCATCCCCGCCGACGACGTCGCCGCCGTGCTCGACGCGGTCGACGCCTGAGCCACCCCCCACCAGGACCAGCGAGAAGGAAGGCACGACATGCGACGGATGGGACGACCCGGCCTCGTCGGGACCATGGCCCGCACCGCGGTGATCGCCGGCACCGCCACCGCGGTCAGCGGCGGCATGCAGCGGCACGCCGCCGGTAAGCAGCAGGAGGCCGCGCAGGCGCAGGCCTACCAGGAGCAGCAGGCGATGGCCGCGCAGCAGGCGCAGATCGACGCCCAGGTGCAGGCGGCGCTCGCGGCGCAGCAGGCCCAGCAGGCGCAGCTCGCCGCGGCGGCCCCGCCGCCCGCGGCCCCGGCCCCGGCCGGCGGCGGCACCGACATGGTGGCCGAGCTGCAGAAGCTGGCCGAGCTGAAGAACGCCGGCATCCTCAGCGACGAGGAGTTCGCGGCCGCGAAGGCCAAGCTCCTCGGCTGACGACGGCACCGCCGCCGCACGGCGGCCGGACGCACCGGCGCGCGCGACCCCGACCCCGGGGCCGCGCGCGCCCGTGCGTGGGCGGGCTGTGACCCCCGGGAGCCGGTCGGCTCAGCCGGCCTCGCCGAGGAGCCGGGCGATGCGGGTGGCGCCCTCGACGAGGTCGTCGTCGCCGAGCGCGTAGGACAGGCGCAGGTAGCCCGGGGTGCCGAACGCCTCGCCGGGCACGACCGCGACCTCGGCCTCGTCGAGGATGAGCGCGGCGAGCTCGGCCGACGTGGTGGGCACGGAGCCGCGGATGCTGCGGCCGAGCACCCCCTTGACCGAGGGGTAGACGTAGAACGCGCCCTCCGGCAGCGGGCAGGTGACGCCGTCGATCGCGTCGAGGATCCCGGTGATGGTCTGCCGCCTGCGGTCGAAGGCGGCGCGCATCTCGGCCACCGCGGACAGGTCGCCCGACACGGCCGCCAGCGCCGCCACCTGCGACACGTTGGCCACGTTGGAGGTCGCGTGCGACTGGAGGTTGGCCGCGGCGGTCACGACGTCCTTCGGCCCGACCAGCCAGCCCACGCGCCACCCGGTCATCGCGTAGGTCTTGGCGACGCCGTTGACCACGACGCACCGGTCGGCGAGCTCGGGCACCAGCGCGGGCATCGAGGCGAAGGTGGCCTCCCCGTACACCAGGTGCTCGTAGATCTCGTCGGTGACGACCCAGATGCCGCGGTCCAGCGCCCAGCGGCCGATGGCCTCGACCTCGGCGGGGGAGTAGACCGCCCCGGTGGGGTTGGACGGCGAGACGAACACCAGCAGCTTGGTCCTGGGGGTGAGGGCCGCCTCGAGCTGCTCGAGGGTGACCCGGTAGCCGGAGGTCTCGTCGGTCGCGATCTCGACGGGGACCCCGCCCGCGAGGCGGATCGACTCCGGGTAGGTGGTCCAGTAGGGCGCCGGCAGCAGCGCCTCGTCGCCCGGGTCGAGCAGCGCGGCGAAGGTGTTGTAGAGGGCCTGCTTGCCGCCGTTGGTCACCAGCACCTGCGCGGCGGTGACGGCGTAGCCGGAGTCGCGCAGCGTCTTGGCCGCGATGGCCTCGCGCAGCTCCGGGAGGCCGGCGGCCGGGGTGTAGCGGTGCCAGCGGGGGTCGCGGCAGGCCGCCACGGCCGCCTCGACGACGTACTCCGGGGTGGGGAAGTCCGGCTCGCCGGCCCCGAACCCGATGACCGGCCGGCCGGCGGCCTTGAGCGCCTTCGCGCGGGCGTCGACGGCGAGCGTGGCGGACTCGGCGATGGACCCGATGCGGTGGGAGACGCGGGCGTGCTCGACGCCCGCGTGCGCCTGCTCAGTCATGCGGCCCATCCTCGCGCATGGGCCCGGGCGGGTGCCCCGTGGGTTGCCGGCCGCCCCCGTCGGGCGCCGCCCCGGCCCGGCCGGGCGCGGTTTGGGAAGGGCCCGCGCAGTCCCGTATGCTCGGACCTCCTGGTGGACGTCCACCCCTGCGCAAGCGTGCCCGCACATCGGTCTGCGGCGTGCGGAGGGGCGTCCCGAAGGGTCGTAGCTCAATTGGTAGAGCACCGGTCTCCAAAACCGGCGGTTGGGGGTTCAAGTCCCTCCGGCCCTGCGCGACCCGGTCCCCGGACCGGGAGGCGGCGGCGGCTCGACCGGGTCCTGAGGACCCGGTGCGGACCGGCTCCGCCGGGTCCTGCGGACCCGTCAGCACAGCACCACCCGGTCGACCGCCCGGTCGGCCGCCACGAGCCCACCGCCCGCCGGGCGGGGCCGACCCGAGCGAGGACGCGTGAGCGACACCGTCGGCACCGAGGTGCCCGACCGCGACCGCCCGCAGCGATCGGACGATCGCCAGGGGATCGGCGCGCGCCTCGCGCTGTTCTACCGCCAGGTGGTCGCCGAGCTGCGCAAGGTGGTGTGGCCCACCCGCCGTGAGCTGATCACCTACACGTGGGTCGTGCTGGTGTTCGTCACGGTCGTCGCGACGATCGTCGCCGTCCTGGACCTGATCTTCGCCAAGGGGGTGCTCTGGGTCTTCGGCGGTTCCTGACCGTCCCCAGCGCACCCGCCCCCGCACCACCCGCCAGACCGAGGAGCACCGTGTCCGACATGCACGAGAACGACGCCGAGGCGACGGTCGAGGCACCGGCCGCCGACCAGGGCGCCGAGGCCCCCGCCGACGCCCTGCGCCTGTCGTTCGAGAGCGCCGGCCAGGCTGCGGCGACCGACCAGGTCGAGGCCGAGGAGTCGGACGCCGCCCCCGCCGACACGGCCGACGAGCAGCCCGCGGCCGAGGAGGCCGAGGAGGAGGCCGCCGACGCCGACGCGGCGCCCGCCCCCGCCGAGGAGCCGGCGCCCGTCGAGGAGGCGGCCGCCGACGACGAGACCGACCCGGTCGAGGCCTTCCGCGAGCGCATGCGCACCGAGCTCGGCGACTGGTACGTCGTGCACTCCTACGCCGGCTACGAGAACAAGGTGAAGACCAACCTCGAGAGCCGGATCACCTCGCTGAACATGGAGGACCTGATCTTCCAGGTCGAGGTCCCCATGGAGGAGGTCACCGAGATCAAGAACGGCCAGCGCAAGCTGGTCCGCCGCAACAAGTTCCCGGGCTACGTCCTGGTCCGCATGGACCTCACCGACGCCTCCTGGGGCACCGTCCGGCACACCCCCGGCGTCACCGGCTTCGTGGGGCACGGGCACCAGCCCGCGCCGCTGAGCCTCGACGAGGTCGTCGCGATCCTCGCCCCGGCCCCCGAGAAGAAGCCCGGGACGCCCGCGCCGGTCGGCGAGGTCACCGTCGTCGACTTCTCCGTCGGCGACTCCGTCACCGTCATCGACGGTCCCTTCGCGACCCTGCACGCGACGATCTCGGAGATCAACGCGGACGCGCAGAAGGTCACCGGTCTGGTCGAGATCTTCGGCCGCGAGACCCCGGTCGAGCTCGGCTTCAGCCAGATCCAGAAGAACTAAGGCGTGCGCCGGCGCCCACGGGCGACGGAGCAGGCACCACCACACCACAGCAAGGACCCGAGGAATGCCTCCCAAGAAGAAGGTCGCAGGCCTGATCAAGCTCCAGATCCAGGCCGGCGCCGCCAACCCCGCGCCGCCGGTCGGTCCGGCGCTCGGTCAGCACGGCGTCAACATCATGGAGTTCTGCAAGGCGTACAACGCCGCGACCGAGTCGCAGCGCGGCCAGGTCATCCCGGTCGAGATCACCGTGTACGAGGACCGCTCGTTCACCTTCGTCCTCAAGACCCCGCCGGCCTCGAGGCTCATCCTCAAGGCCGCCGGCGTCGAGAAGGGCGCGGCGAACCCGCTGACCACCAAGGTCGCCACGATCACCAAGGCCCAGGTCCGCGAGATCGCCGAGGTGAAGATGCCCGACCTCAACGCCAACGACATCGAGGGCGCGATGGCCATCATCGAGGGCAGCGCGCGGTCGATGGGCATCACCGTCGCCGACTGACGACCACCCGTCCCACCCCACCCGCACGACGTGGCAGGGCCGAGCGCGGCCCGTCCGACCACGACTCCCACGCACGAGGAGCAGCAATGAAGCGCAGCAAGGCCTACGACAAGGCCGTCGAGCAGATCGACAAGGACTCCCTCTACGCCCCCCTGACGGCGGTCCGCCTGGCCAAGTCGACCAACCCCGCGAAGTTCGACGCGACCGTCGAGGTCGCGTTCCGCCTCGGGGTCGACCCCCGCAAGGCCGACCAGATGGTCCGCGGCACCGTCAACCTCCCCCACGGCACCGGCAAGACCGCCCGGGTCCTGGTCTTCGCCAACGGTGAGAAGGCGGAGGAGGCGCGCGCCGCGGGCGCGGACGTCGTCGGCGGCGACGAGCTCATCGACCGGGTCGCGGGCGGGTTCACCGACTTCGACGCCGCGGTAGCCACCCCCGACCTCATGGGCAAGGTCGGCCGCCTCGGCAAGGTGCTCGGCCCGCGCGGCCTGATGCCCAACCCGAAGACCGGCACCGTGACCATGGACGTCGCCAAGGCCGTCACCGAGATCAAGGGCGGCAAGATCGAGTTCCGGGTCGACAAGCACTCCAACCTGCACTTCGTCATCGGCAAGGCCTCGTTCTCCGACGAGCAGCTCGTCGAGAACTACGCCGCCGCCCTCGACGAGGTGCTGCGTCTCAAGCCCTCGGCCGCCAAGGGTCGCTACCTCAAGAAGGCCACCGTCTCCACGACGATGGGCCCCGGCGTCCCGGTCGACCCCAACCGCACCCGCAACCTGCTCTCCGAGGACGACACCGCCTCGGCCTGAGCGCCCCCGCGACGGCCGGCCCCCCGGCCGTCGCACCCCTGCACGACCGTGGCCGGGGCGGGCGTTTTGACCCGCCCGCCCCGCCCACGTACCCTGACCACGCCGAAGACCGCCGGTCGTCGGAGCTGCCTCGTGCGGCCCCGTCCGAAGCGTCCGCGAACCGCGGAGGGCCAGCGCAGGTGAGGACCATCGCCCCCGTGGCGGTGGGTGCCCCGCGCCTGCGCGGGGCTTTTCGCGTCTCGTGGGTCCTTCTCGGCGCACCGTTGGAAGGAGACCCATGGCGCGGGCCGACAAGGCAGCCGACGTCGCGGAGATCGCGGAGCACTTCCGCAGCTCCACGGCGACCGTGCTCACCGAGTACCGCGGCCTCACCGTGGCGCAGCTCAAGACGCTGCGCCGCTCGCTCGGTGAGACCACCAGCTACGCCGTGGTGAAGAACACGCTGACCAAGATCGCTGCCGCCGAGGCGGGCGTGGAGGGCCTCGACAGCCTCCTCACCGGCCCGAGCGCGCTGGCGTTCGTCAAGGGCGACCCGGTCGAGGCCGCCAAGGGCCTGCGTGACTTCGCCAAGGCGAACCCCCTGCTGGTGATCAAGGGCGGCTACATGGACGGCAAGACGCTGTCCGCCGCCGAGATCGCCAAGCTCGCAGACCTCGAGTCGCGCGAGGTCCTCCTCGCGAAGCTCGCGGGTGCCATGAAGGCGTCGCTGTCCCAGGCGGCGGCGCTGTTCCAGGCACCTCTCTCGCAGGCGGCCCGCACGATCGAGGCGCTGCGGGTCAAGGCCGAGGCCGACCCCTCGGTCATCGGCGGTGCGGGCGCTGCGGCGCCGGCCGCGGATGCCGCCGACGTCGCGGGCGAGCCCGCGGCCGAGGCCGCCCCGGTCGCGGAGGACGCTGCGGCGCCCGCCGAGGCCGAGGCAACCGCCGCCACCGACGCTCCGGCCGCCGAGGCCGACGCGGAGGCCACCGAGGCACCGGCCGCCGAGGCCGAGGCCGAGGACGGCGCGACCACCGAGGGCTGACGCCCCACCTCACCCCATCCGAGATGGACGTTCGGGCCCCGGCCAGGACGCACGTACGAAAGGACCGCCGATCATGGCGAAGCTCAGCACCGACGAGCTCCTTGAGGCCTTCAAGGAGATGACCCTCATCGAGCTCTCCGAGTTCGTGAAGCAGTTCGAGGAGACCTTCGAGGTCACCGCCGCGGCCCCCGTGGCCATGGGCGTGGCCCCGGCCGCCCCCGGCGGCGGCGCCGCCGCCGAGGACGCGGGCGCGGACCAGGACGAGTTCGACGTCATCCTCGAGGACGCCGGCGACAAGAAGATCCAGGTCATCAAGGAGGTGCGCACCCTCACGAACCTCGGCCTCAAGGAGGCCAAGGACCTCGTCGAGGCCGCGCCGAAGCCGGTCCTGGAGAAGGTCAAGAAGGAGGACGCGGACAAGGCGAAGGAGGCCCTCGAGGCCGCCGGCGCCAAGGTCACCGTCAAGTAGCTCCTCGCGCCGCCGGGCGCCGGCCGGAAGGCCGCACCCGGGCACGCGCACGCACGTCCCGGAGGGGCGGCACCCGTGGGGTGCCGCCCCTCCGGCGTCCCGCCGGCCCCGTCCCCCGACCGTCGTCCGTCCGCCATCCGGTCGGTCCGGGGCCGTCCGGCCTTCGGTCACAACCCGGTCGCGGTATCCCCCGATCGACGCCGGGTGCTTGACTCGGGACGGTCGGGCCGTCCACCCTGTTGCCCGCGCCAGACCCCGGGCCGACCGGCCCGGAGGACGAGGTCCCCCTCGGGGGAGCCGCCCCGCCCGCTGTCGAGCGGAGGCCGGCCCCCAGGGAGCGACGAGGTCCTCCGGAGCCCCACGGCACCGGATTCGACAGCGGCTGCCCTGCCGGGTATGCTGCCGCTTTGCGCTGCCCTTATCCCACCCGCCCCCAGGACCAGTCCTGGGACACGGTGTGATCGGCATGCGCGTCGAAGGTCCGCGAAGCCTCGGAAAGGATGCCTCTTGGCAGCCTCGCGCACGTCCGCCGTCCCCCCGCACGTTCCCGGCCCCCGCCGGGTGTCGTTCGCGAAGATCCGCGAGCCCCTGGAGGTCCCCGACCTCCTCGCCCTCCAGACCGAGTCCTTCGACTGGCTCCTCGGCAACGAGAAGTGGCAGGACCGGGTCGCCGCGGCGCTCGAGACCCGCCGGGAGGTCCCAGAGACCTCGGGCCTCGAGGACATCTTCGAGGAGATCTCCCCGATCGAGGACTTCAGCGGCTCCATGTCGCTGTCGTTCCGCGACCACCGGTTCGAGCCCCCGAAGTACACCGTCGAGCAGTGCCGCGACAAGGACTTCACCTACGCCGCGCCGCTGTTCGTGACCGCCGAGTTCATGAACAACGAGACCGGCGAGATCAAGTCCCAGACCGTGTTCATGGGCGACTTCCCGCTCATGACCGACAAGGGCACCTTCATCATCAACGGCACCGAGCGCGTCGTGGTGTCGCAGCTGGTCCGGTCCCCGGGCGTCTACTTCGAGCGCACCCCGGACAAGACCTCCGACAAGGACGTCTTCGTCGCCAAGATCATCCCGTCGCGCGGCGCGTGGCTGGAGTTCGAGGTCGACAAGAAGGACATGGTCGGCGTCCGGGTCGACCGCAAGCGCAAGCAGCCGGTCACGGTGCTGCTCAAGGCCCTGGGCCTGAGCGCGGAGGCCATCCGCGAGCGCTTCGGCGACTACGAGTCGGTGATGGCGACCCTCGAGAAGGACGGCATCGCCGAGCAGGACGAGGCGCTCAAGGACATCTACCGCAAGCTGCGCCCGGGCGAGCCCCCGACGACCGAGGCCGGCCAGGCGCTGCTCGACAACTTCTACTTCAACCCCAAGCGCTACGACCTCGCCAAGGTCGGCCGCTACAAGATCAACAAGAAGCTCGGCACGAGCCTGCCGCTCACGCAGAGCACGATCACGATCGACGACATCGTCTCGACGATCGAGTACCTCGTGCGCCTGCACGCCGGCGAGACCGAGTTCACCGCGCCCGACGGCGCCGCCGTCCGCGTCGAGACCGACGACATCGACCACTTCGGCAACCGGCGCCTGCGCACGGTCGGCGAGCTGATCCAGAACCAGATCCGCACGGGTCTGTCCCGGATGGAGCGCGTGGTCCGCGAGCGGATGACCACCCAGGACGTCGAGGCGATCACGCCGCAGACCCTGATCAACATCCGGCCGGTCGTCGCCTCCATCAAGGAGTTCTTCGGCACCAGCCAGCTCTCGCAGTTCATGGACCAGACCAACCCGCTGGCGGGTCTCACCCACAAGCGGCGCCTCTCGGCGCTCGGCCCGGGTGGCCTCTCGCGCGAGCGGGCCGGCTTCGAGGTCCGCGACGTCCACCCGTCGCACTACGGCCGCATGTGCCCGATCGAGACCCCCGAGGGTCCCAACATCGGCCTCATCGGCTCGCTGTCCTCGTTCGCCCGGGTCAACGCGTTCGGCTTCGTCGAGACGCCGTACCGCAAGGTCACCGACGGCCGGGTCACCGAGCAGATCGACTACCTCACCGCCGACGAGGAGGACCTGCACGTCATCGCGCAGGCCAACTCCCCGCTCGACGACGACGGCTCGTTCTCCGACGCGCGCGTCCTGGTCCGCACCAAGGGCGGCGAGGTCGACTACGTGCCGGGCGCCTCGGTCGACTACATGGACGTCTCGCCGCGCCAGATGGTGTCGGTCGCGACGGCGATGATCCCGTTCCTCGAGCACGACGACGCCAACCGCGCGCTCATGGGGTCGAACATGCAGCGCCAGTCGGTCCCGCTGCTGCGCAGCGAGGCCCCGCTGGTGGGCACCGGCATGGAGTACCGCGCCGCCACCGACGCCGGCGACGTCGTCGTCGCCGCGGCGGCCGGCGTGGTCACGGAGGTCTCGGCCGACGTGATCACCGTCGCCCAGGACGACGGCGAGCAGCGCACCTACCGGGTGCAGAAGTTCCGCCGCTCCAACCAGGGCACGAGCTTCAACCAGCGCCCCATCGTCGAGGAGGGCCAGCGGGTCGAGAGCGGCCAGGTCCTCGCCGACGGCCCGTGCACCGACAACGGCGAGATGGCGCTCGGGCGCAACCTGCTCGTGGCGTTCATGCCGTGGGAGGGCCACAACTACGAGGACGCGATCATCCTGTCGCAGCGCCTCGTGCAGGACGACGTCCTGTCCTCGATCCACATCGAGGAGCACGAGGTCGACGCGCGCGACACCAAGCTCGGGCCGGAGGAGATCACGCGGGACATCCCGAACGTCTCCGAGGAGGTCCTCGCGGACCTCGACGAGCGCGGGATCATCCGCATCGGCGCCGACGTCGTCACCGGCGACATCCTCGTGGGCAAGGTGACCCCCAAGGGCGAGACCGAGCTCACGCCCGAGGAGCGCCTGCTCCGCGCGATCTTCGGCGAGAAGGCGCGCGAGGTGCGCGACACCTCGCTCAAGGTGCCGCACGGCGAGGAGGGCAAGGTCATCGGCGTCCGGGTCTTCGACCGGGACGAGGGCGACGAGCTGCCCCCGGGCGTCAACCGCCTGGTGCGCGTCTACATCGCCCAGAAGCGCAAGATCACCAACGGCGACAAGCTCGCGGGCCGCCACGGCAACAAGGGCGTCATCTCCAAGATCCTCCCCGTGGAGGACATGCCCTTCCTCGAGGACGGCACCCCGGTCGACATCGTGCTCAACCCGCTCGGCGTGCCGGGCCGGATGAACGTCGGCCAGGTGCTCGAGACCCACCTCGGCTGGGTGGCCAAGACGGGCTGGGAGGTCGAGGGCTCACCGTCCTGGGCCGCCCGCCTGCCCGACGGCGCCCGCTCCGCGGAGCCGGGCACCAACGTCGCCACGCCGGTGTTCGACGGTGCCCGCGAGGAGGAGATCACGGGTCTGCTCGACTCGACGATCCCCACCGAGGACGGCGTGCGCCTCGTCGGCGGGGACGGCAAGGCCCGGCTGATCGACGGCCGGTCCGGCGAGCCGTTCCCCGAGCCGGTGTCGGTGGGCTACGTCTACATCCTCAAGCTGCTCCACCTGGTCGACGACAAGATCCACGCCCGGTCGACCGGCCCCTACTCGATGATCACGCAGCAGCCCCTGGGCGGTAAGGCCCAGTTCGGCGGCCAGCGGTTCGGCGAGATGGAGGTGTGGGCGCTCGAGGCCTACGGCGCGGCCTACGCGCTGCAGGAGCTGCTCACCATCAAGTCCGACGACGTCCTGGGCCGGGTCAAGGTCTACGAGGCGATCGTCAAGGGCGAGAACATCCCCGAGCCCGGTATCCCGGAGTCCTTCAAGGTGCTCATCAAGGAGATGCAGTCGCTGTGCCTCAACGTCGAGGTGCTCTCCGGCGACGGCATGGCCATCGAGATGCGCGACACCGAGGACGACGTCTACCGCGCCGCCGAGGAACTCGGAATCGACCTGTCCCGGCGTGAGCCGAGCAGCGTCGAAGAAGTCTGACGGTGCCGGCGGCCGGCCCTCGCCGGCCGGCCGCCGCCCCTCGACACCGACGAGCCCCACGACAAGTTAGGAAACCCAGACGTGCTCGACGTCAACTTCTTCGACGAGCTCCGCATCGGCCTCGCGACCGCGGACGACATCCGGACCTGGTCGCACGGCGAGGTCAAGAAGCCCGAGACCATCAACTACCGCACCCTCAAGCCGGAGAAGGACGGGCTCTTCTGCGAGAAGATCTTCGGCCCCACCCGCGACTGGGAGTGCTACTGCGGCAAGTACAAGCGCGTGCGCTTCAAGGGCATCATCTGCGAGCGCTGCGGCGTGGAGGTCACGCGCGCCAAGGTGCGTCGTGAGCGCATGGGCCACATCGAGCTCGCGGCCCCGGTCACGCACATCTGGTACTTCAAGGGCGTGCCCAGCCGGCTCGGCTACCTGCTCGACCTCGCCCCGAAGGACCTCGAGAAGGTCATCTACTTCGCGGCCTACATGATCACCGAGGTCGACGAGGACCAGCGCACCAAGGACCTGCCCTCGCTCGAGGCGAAGATCTCGGTCGAGAAGCAGCAGGTCGCCAACCGTCGTGACGACGAGGTCAACAAGCGCGCCACCAAGCTCGAGGCCGACCTCGCCGAGCTCGAGGCCGAGGGCGCCAAGAGCGACCAGCGGCGCAAGGTCAAGGAGTCGGCCGAGCGCGAGATGGCGCAGATCCGTCGTCGCGCCGACGCCGAGATCGACCGCCTCGACCGTGTCTTCGACCGGTTCAAGGGCCTCAAGGTCCAGGACCTCGAGGGCGACGAGGTGCTCTACCGCGAGATGCGCGACCGCTACGGCCGCTACTTCTCCGGCGGCATGGGCGCCGCGGCGATCCAGCGCCGGCTCGAGACCTTCGACCTCGAGGCCGAGTCGGAGAAGCTGCGCGAGGTGGTGCGCACCGGCAAGGGCCAGCGCAAGACCCGTGCGCTCAAGCGGCTCAAGGTCGTCACGGCGTTCCTGCAGACCCGCAACTCGCCCATGGGCATGGTGCTCGACTGCGTCCCGGTGATCCCGCCGGACCTGCGGCCGATGGTGCAGCTCGACGGCGGCCGGTTCGCGACGTCGGACCTCAACGACCTCTACCGTCGCGTGATCAACCGCAACAACCGCCTCAAGCGCCTCCTCGACCTCGGTGCCCCCGAGATCATCGTCAACAACGAGAAGCGCATGCTCCAGGAGGCGGTCGACGCCCTGTTCGACAACGGCCGTCGCGGCCGTCCCGTCACCGGGCCGGGCAACCGTCCGCTCAAGTCGCTGTCCGACATGCTCAAGGGCAAGCAGGGCCGGTTCCGCCAGAACCTGCTCGGCAAGCGCGTCGACTACTCCGGCCGCTCGGTCATCGTCGTCGGCCCGCAGCTCAAGCTGCACCAGTGCGGCCTGCACAAGCAGATGGCGCTCGAGCTGTTCAAGCCGTTCGTCATGAAGCGCCTCGTCGACCTCAACCACGCGCAGAACATCAAGTCCGCCAAGCGCATGGTCGAGCGCTCCCGCGCCGTCGTGTGGGACGTGCTCGAGGAGGTCATCGCCGAGCACCCGGTGCTGCTCAACCGCGCACCCACGCTGCACCGCCTCGGCATCCAGGCCTTCGAGCCGCAGCTGATCGAGGGCAAGGCCATCCAGATCCACCCGCTCGTCTGCGCCGCGTTCAACGCGGACTTCGACGGCGACCAGATGGCCGTGCACCTGCCGCTGTCCGCCGAGGCCCAGGCCGAGGCGCGCATCCTGATGCTCTCGAGCAACAACATCCTCTCGCCGGCGCACGGTCGTCCGATCACCTCGCCGTCGCAGGACATGGTGCTCGGCATCAACTTCCTCACCTCCGAGCGCTCCGGCCTCGAGGGCGAGGGACGTGCGTTCTCCTCGGTGGCCGAGGCCCTCATGGCCTTCGACGCCGGCGAGATCAAGATCGCCAGCAAGATCAAGCTGCGTTTCACCGACGTCGTCCCGCCGCTGGGCTGGGCCGCGCCGGAGGGCTGGGAGGCCGGCGACCCGGCGGTGCTCGACACCACGCTGGGGCGTGCGCTGTTCAACGAGACCCTCCCGGTCGACTACCCGTTCGTGAACGCGGAGGTCGACAAGAAGGTCCTCGGCGGGATCGTCAACGACCTCGCCGAGCGCTACCCGAAGGTGCAGGTGGCGGCGACGCTGGACGCGCTCAAGGAGGCCGGCTTCCGCTGGGCCACCCGCTCGGGCGTGACCATCTCGATCGAGGACGTCGTCACCCCGCCGCGCAAGGCCCAGATCGTCGACGAGGCCGAGGGCCGCGCCGACAAGGTGCAGACCCAGTTCGAGCGCGGTCTCATCACCGACTCGGAGCGCCGCCAGGAGCTCATCGAGATCTGGACCCGGGCCACCGACGAGGTGGCCGACGCCATGCGCGAGCACTTCCCGCGCCACAACCCGGTGTTCATGATGGTGAACTCCGGCGCCCGTGGTAACTGGATGCAGGTGCGCCAGATCGCGGGCATGCGCGGCCTGGTGGCCAACCCCAAGGGCGAGATCATCCCGCGGCCGATCAAGTCGAACTTCCGCGAGGGTCTGTCCGTGCTCGAGTACTTCATCTCGACGCACGGCGCCCGCAAGGGCCTGGCCGACACCGCGCTGCGCACGGCCGACTCCGGCTACCTCACCCGGCGACTGGTCGACGTCTCCCAGGACGTCATCGTGCGCGAGACCGACTGCGGCACCGACCGCGGCCTGCCCACGGTGATCGGCGTCCGCGGCAGCGACGGCGTCCTGCGCCGTCACGACGAGGTCGAGTCGACCGCGGCCTCGCGGGTGCTGTCCGAGGACGTCGTCGTCGACGGCCGCACGGTGGCCAGCGCGGGCCAGGAGCTCGGGCTGCTCATCATCGACGAGCTCGTCGCCGCCGGCGTCGAGGAGGTCAAGGCGCGCTCCGTGCTCACCTGCGAGAGCAAGGTGGGCACCTGCGCGACCTGCTACGGCCGCTCGCTGGCCATGGGCAAGCTGGTCGACGTCGGCGAGGCCATCGGCATCGTCGCGGCCCAGTCGATCGGTGAGCCCGGCACGCAGCTGACGATGCGCACCTTCCACACCGGTGGCGTCGCGGGTGAGGACATCACCCACGGCCTCCCGCGCGTGGTGGAGCTCTTCGAGGCCCGCACCCCCAAGGGCGTGGCGCCGATCAGCGAGGCTGCCGGCCGCGTCCGGGTCGAGGACACCGACAAGACCCGCAAGCTCGTCGTCGTCCCCGACGACGGGTCCGAGGAGGTCGCCTACCCGGTGTCGAAGCGCTCGCGCCTGCTCGTGGGCGAGGGCGACCACGTCGAGGTCGGGCAGCAGCTCGTCCAGGGCGCCGTCGACCCCAAGCAGGTGCTGCGCATCCTCGGCCAGCGAGCCGTGCAGCTGCACCTCGTGGCCGAGGTGCAGGAGGTCTACCGCTCCCAGGGCGTGTCGATCCACGACAAGCACATCGAGGTCATCGTCCGCCAGATGCTCAAGCGGGTGACGATCATCGAGGGCGGCGACACCGAGTACCTGCCCGGCGAGCTCGTCGAGCGGGGCCTGTTCGAGGCCGAGAACCGGCGCGCGGTGTCGGAGGGGCAGACCCCCGCCGCGGCGCGCCCGGAGCTCATGGGCATCACCAAGGCCTCGCTGGCCACCGAGTCGTGGCTGTCGGCGGCCTCCTTCCAGGAGACGACCCGGGTGCTCACGGACGCGGCGATCCACGCCAAGTCCGACCCGCTGCTCGGCCTCAAGGAGAACGTCATCCTCGGCAAGCTCATCCCGGCCGGCACGGGCCTCCCGCGCTACCGCAACATCCGGGTGGAGCCCACCGAGGAGGCCAAGTCGGCGATGTACGCGTCGCTCTCGGCCTACGACGACCTCGACTACGGCTCGTTCGGCACCGGGTCCGGGCAGGCCATCCCGCTCGAGGAGTACGACTTCGGCGGCTATACGGGGTGAAGGTGAGGCGAGAGTGCGAGCCGAGGAACGAGGCTCTGGCACTCTCACCGGACCGGACCCGGTCCGCACGGCGCACCACGGTGAGGGGCGTCCCGCGAGGGGCGCCCCTCACCGCGTCCCGGGCCGTGGGCCGGTCGGGCCGGGGGAGGGCGCGGACCGGTCGGCCGGCGCGGTGGGCTGACGCCCGGCCCGCCGCTGTGCCAGGGTTCCGGGCATGTCCCAGCTGCCCCCGCCGCCCCCTCCGCCGTCCTACGGCGCCGGCGGCCCGGTCCGGATGCCGGAGACCTCGTCCAACGCGGTGGTGGCCCTGGTGCTCGCGATCGGGTCCTTCGTCCTGTGCCCGGTGGTGCTCGCCGTGATCGCCCTGGTCGTCGCGGGCTCGGCCCAGCGCCAGATCGAGGCCTCCGGGGGCTGGCAGACCGGCACCGGGCTGGTCCAGGCCGCGCGCGTCATCAGCTGGGTCAACATCGGCCTGGCCGTGCTGGGCACGGTGCTGTTCTTCCTCATCGCCGCCGTGGCGGTCTCCTCGAGCTCCCATTGACCGCATAACGGACGACCCGGGTCGCGGCCCGCGGCGTGACGAGGGTCATGCCGCCGCCGGCCCGGGGCGCCGGGCCGCGTTTTGACCGGGGTCGACCGCCCTGGGTAGAGTCTCTCCCTGTGCCTGGGCGCGTCCCGGGTGCCTGCGCCTGTGCTCGAGCCCCTCTCGCGGGGAGCCCCGCACGCGCACAGACCTCCACATCGGGGAACGGCGTCCTGCCCGGCTGGGCAGAGTGCGACACGCCCGGCCGCGGGGGTCGGAGGCACCCGCGTCGACCCGGTCACGCGGAGGCGGGTGACCGCCACCGACCAGCACCGCCACGAGAACGCCGCACACGAACCAACGGAGACGTGAGTGCCCACGATCCAGCAGCTGGTCCGCAAGGGCCGGCAGGACAAGATCGCGAAGAACAAGACGCCCGCGCTCAAGGGCAGCCCGCAGCGCCGCGGCGTGTGCACGCGCGTCTACACGACGACCCCGAAGAAGCCGAACTCGGCGCTGCGCAAGGTGGCCCGCGTCCGCCTCACCAGCGGCATCGAGGTCACGGCGTACATCCCCGGCGTCGGCCACAACCTGCAGGAGCACTCGATCGTGCTCGTGCGCGGCGGCCGTGTGAAGGACCTCCCCGGCGTCCGCTACAAGATCATCCGCGGTGCCCTCGACACCCAGGGCGTGAAGAACCGCAAGCAGGCTCGCAGCCGCTACGGCGCGAAGAAGGAGAAGAGCTGATGCCTCGCAAGGGTCCCGCTCCCAAGCGCCCGGTCGTCATCGACCCCGTCTACGGCTCGCCGCTGGTCTCGCAGCTCATCAACAAGGTCCTGCTCGACGGCAAGAAGTCCACCGCGGAGCGCATCGTCTACGGCGCCCTCGAGGGCTGCCGCGAGAAGACCGGCACCGACCCGGTCGTGACGCTCAAGCGCGCCATGGACAACATCAAGCCCACCCTCGAGGTCAAGAGCCGCCGCGTCGGCGGTGCGACCTACCAGGTGCCGATCGAGGTCAAGCCCAACCGCGCCACGACCCTGTCGCTGCGCTGGCTGGTCACCTTCTCGCGCCAGCGCCGCGAGAAGACCATGACCGAGCGCCTCATGAACGAGATCCTCGACGCCAGCAACGGCCTCGGCGCCAGCGTCAAGCGCCGCGAGGACATGCACAAGATGGCCGAGTCGAACAAGGCGTTCGCGCACTACCGCTGGTAGTCCGCGCCGGCCCTTCCCCCCAGAACCACCCGCCTTCCACCCCTGGATTCGGAGTCAGACGTGTCGACCGACACCGCCCTCGACCTCGCCAAGGTCCGCAACATCGGGATCATGGCGCACATCGACGCGGGCAAGACCACGACCACCGAGCGGATCCTGTTCTACACCGGGATCAACTACAAGATCGGTGAGGTCCACGACGGCGCCGCCACCATGGACTGGATGGAGCAGGAGCAGGAGCGCGGCATCACGATCACGTCCGCCGCGACGACCTGCACCTGGAACGGCACCACGATCAACATCATCGACACCCCCGGCCACGTCGACTTCACCGTCGAGGTGGAGCGCTCGCTGCGCGTCCTCGACGGCGCGGTCGCGGTGTTCGACGGCGTCGCCGGCGTCGAGCCGCAGTCCGAGACGGTGTGGCGCCAGGCCGACCGCTACAACGTCCCGCGCATCTGCTTCGTCAACAAGCTCGACCGCACGGGCGCGGAGTTCCACCGCTGCGTGGACATGATCGTCTCGCGCCTGAACGCGACCCCGCTGGTGCTCCAGATCCCCATCGGCGCCGAGGCCGCCTTCCGCGGCGTCGTCGACCTGGTCCGCATGAAGGCCCTGGTGTGGCCCGAGGACACCCAGAAGGGCGAGGACTACGCGGTCGAGGACATCCCGGCGACCCACACCGAGGCTGCCCAGGAGTGGCGCGACCGTCTCCTCGAGACCATCGCCGAGGCCGACGACGACATGATGGAGAAGTACCTCGAGGGCCAGGAGCCCACCGAGGCCGAGCTCCACGCCGCCATCCGCCGGGCGACCATCGCCGGCAAGCTCACCCCGGTGCTCACCGGCTCGGCGTTCAAGAACAAGGGCGTGCAGCCCATGCTCGACGCCGTCGTGGCCTACCTCCCGAGCCCGCTCGACGTGGCCGAGATCGAGGGCCACAAGGTCGGCGACGAGGACACGGTCATCGCGCGCAAGCCGAGCAACGAGGAGCCGTTCTCGGCCCTCGCGTTCAAGATCATGACCGACCCGCACCTCGGCAAGCTGACCTACATCCGCGTCTACTCCGGCGTCCTCGAGGCCGGCACGCAGGTGCTCAACTCGGTCAAGGGCCGCAAGGAGCGCATCGGCAAGATCTACCGGATGCACGCGAACAAGCGCGAGGAGATCTCGAGCGTGGGCGCGGGCGACATCGTCGCCGTCATGGGTCTCAAGGACACCACCACCGGCGAGACGCTGTGCGACGACAAGTCGCCGGTCGTGCTGGAGTCGATGAACTTCCCGGCCCCGGTCATCCACGTCGCGATCGAGCCGAAGACCAAGAGCGACCAGGAGAAGCTGGGCACCGCGATCCAGCGCCTCTCGGACGAGGACCCGACCTTCCAGGTCCGCACCGACGAGGAGACCGGCCAGACCGTCATCTCCGGCATGGGCGAGCTGCACCTCGAGGTGCTCGTCGACCGCATGCGCCGCGAGTTCAAGGTCGAGGCCAACGTCGGCAAGCCGCAGGTCGCCTACCGCGAGACCATCACCAAGCGGGTCGAGAAGGTCGACTACACCCACAAGAAGCAGACCGGTGGGTCCGGCCAGTTCGCGAAGGTGCAGATCACGGTCGAGCCCGCCTCCGGCGACGCCGAGGGCGAGGGCGGCTACGAGTTCGTCAACGCCGTCACCGGTGGCCGCATCCCCCGCGAGTACATCCCCTCCGTCGACGCCGGCTGCCAGGAGGCCATGGAGAACGGCGTCCTGGCCGGCTACCCGATGGTCGACATCAAGGTGACGCTGCAGGACGGCGCCTACCACGACGTCGACTCCTCGGAGCTCGCGTTCAAGATCGCCGGGTCGATGGCGTTCAAGGAGGCCGCGCGCAAGGCCGGCCCCGTGCTCCTCGAGCCGATGATGTCCGTCGAGGTCACGACCCCTGAGGACTTCATGGGCGACGTGATCGGCGACCTCAACTCTCGTCGTGGCCAGATCCAGGCCATGGACGAGCGGGCCGGCGCGCGCGTCGTGAAGGCCCTCGTTCCCCTGTCGGAGATGTTCGGCTACGTCGGAGACCTCCGGAGCAAGACGCAGGGCCGGGCGAGCTACTCCATGCAGTTCGACTCGTACGCCCAGGTTCCCACGAACGTGGCGACCGAGATCATCGCGAAGGCGCGGGGCGAATAGCCCGACCTCCCGCACCGGGGTGATCGATCGCCAGAGCGTGAGAGAGCCCGAGGCACGACCGCACGACCAGCACGACCCAGACCCGATCCATCAGGACCTACGTCGTACGGCGTAACCATCCGCAATGTCCACAGGAGGACACCGTGGCGAAGGCGAAGTTCGAGCGGACCAAGCCGCACGTCAACATCGGCACCATCGGTCACATCGACCACGGCAAGACGACGCTGACCGCGGCGATCACCAAGGTGCTGCACGACGCCTACCCGGACGTGAACCCGTTCACGCCGTTCGACCAGATCGACAAGGCTCCCGAGGAGCGTCAGCGCGGCATCACCATCTCGATCGCGCACGTCGAGTACCAGACCGAGGCGCGCCACTACGCGCACGTCGACTGCCCCGGTCACGCCGACTACATCAAGAACATGATCACCGGCGCGGCCCAGATGGACGGCGCGATCCTCGTGGTCGCCGCCACCGACGGCCCCATGCCGCAGACCAAGGAGCACGTGCTCCTGGCCCGCCAGGTGGGCGTGCCCTCGCTCGTCGTCGCGCTCAACAAGTGCGACATGGTCGACGACGAGGAGATCCTCGAGCTCGTCGAGCTCGAGGTGCGCGAGCTGCTCTCGACCTACGAGTTCCCCGGCGACGACATCCCGGTCGTCCGCGTGGCCGCCTTCCCGGCGCTCAACGGCGACGCCAAGTGGGCCGAGTCGATCCTCGAGCTCATGAAGGCCGTCGACGAGTACATCCCGACCCCGGAGCGCGAGACCGACAAGCCGTTCCTCATGCCGGTCGAGGACGTCTTCACGATCACCGGTCGCGGCACCGTCGTCACCGGTCGTATCGAGCGCGGCATCATCAAGGTCAACGAGGAGGTCGAGATCGTCGGCATCCGTCCGGAGACCACGAAGACGACCGTCACCGGCGTCGAGATGTTCCGCAAGCTGCTCGACGAGGGCCAGGCGGGCGAGAACGTCGGCCTGCTCCTGCGCGGCACCAAGCGCGACGACGTGGAGCGCGGCCAGGTGCTCTGCAAGCCGGGCTCGGTCACCCCGCACACCGAGTTCGAGGCGCAGGTCTACATCCTGAGCAAGGACGAGGGCGGCCGCCACACGCCGTTCTTCAACAACTACCGCCCGCAGTTCTACTTCCGCACCACGGACGTGACCGGCGTCGTGACCCTCCCCGAGGGCACCGAGATGGTCATGCCGGGCGACAACACCGAGATGAAGGTCGACCTGATCCAGCCCATCGCGATGGAGGACGGTCTCCGCTTCGCCATCCGCGAGGGCGGCCGCACCGTCGGTGCGGGCCGGGTCACGAAGATCATCAAGTAGTCACACCGCACCACCTCGGTGGTCGCGGTCGGGCGGACCGCACACGGCTCCGCCCGACCGCGACCCCACCGGGGCCGCCCCGACGGTCGGCCCCTCCCAGCGGCACACGAACGAGAAGGACACCGAAGCCACCATGGCGGGACAGAAGATCCGCATCCGGCTCAAGGCCTACGACCACGAGGTCATCGACAGCTCGGCGCGCAAGATCGTCGAGACGGTGACCCGCACGGGCGCTCAGGTCGCGGGCCCGGTGCCGCTGCCGACGGAGAAGAACGTCTACTGCGTCATCCGCTCGCCGCACAAGTACAAGGACAGCCGCGAGCACTTCGAGATGCGCACCCACAAGCGCCTCATCGACATCCTCGACCCCACGCCGAAGACCGTCGACTCGCTCATGCGGCTCGACCTCCCGGCCGGTGTCGACATCGAGATCAAGCTCTGAGGAACGCAGCCACCATGAGCAAGCAGATGAAGGGGTTGCTGGGCGAGAAGCTCGGCATGACCCAGGTCTGGGACGACAACAACCGTGTCGTCCCCGTGACCGTGGTCAAGGCCGGCCCGTGCGTCGGCACCCAGGTCAAGTCCCCCGAGACGGACGGCTACAGCTCCGTCCAGATCGCGTTCGGCGCGATCGACCCGCGCAAGGTGAACAAGCCCGCCACGGGCCACTTCGCCAAGGCGGGCGTCACGCCGCGTCGCCACCTGGTCGAGCTGCGCACCGACGACGCGTCCGAGTACGCCGTCGGCCAGGAGCTCGCGGTCGAGCTGTTCGAGGCCGGCCAGGAGGTCGACGTCGTCGGCACCACCAAGGGCAAGGGCTACGCCGGTGTCATGAAGCGTCACGGCTTCGCCGGCGTGTCCGCCTCCCACGGTGCGCACCGCAACCACCGCAAGCCGGGCTCGATCGGCGGCTGCGCCACGCCCGGCCGCGTGTTCAAGGGCATGCGGATGTCCGGTCGCATGGGCGTCGCCCGCCAGACCACGCAGAACCTCACCATCCACGCGATCGACGCCGAGAACGGCCTGCTGCTCATCAAGGGCGCCGTGCCGGGCCCCAAGGGCGGCCTCGTCCTCGTCCGCACCGCGGCGAAGGGGGCCTGACGCCATGACCGCCCAGACCGAGACCCTCGAGGTCACCTCCGTCGACGTGCGCACGCCCGCGGGCGAGGTGGCCGGCACGGTCGAGCTGCCCGCCGCGGTGTTCGGCGTGCAGGTCAACGTGCCGCTCATCCACCAGGTGGTCGTCGCGCAGCTGGCCGCGGCCCGTCAGGGCACGCACAAGGCCAAGACCCGCGGCGAGGTCCGCGGTGGCGGCAAGAAGCCGTACAAGCAGAAGGGCACCGGTCGCGCCCGCCAGGGTTCGACCCGCGCGCCGCAGTTCGCCGGCGGTGGCACGGTCCACGGCCCGGTGCCGCGCGACTACGCCCAGCGCACCCCCAAGAAGATGAAGGCCGCCGCCCTGCGCGGTGCTCTCTCGGACCGGGCGCGCAACGGCCGCCTGCACGTCGTGAGCGCGATCGTCGAGGGCGAGACGCCGTCGACCAAGGCCGCGATCGCGACGCTCCAGGCGATCAGCGACCGCCGCAACCTCCTCGTGGTCGTCGAGCGCGACGACGAGGTCTCGTGGCTCTCGCTGCGCAACGTGCCCAGCGTGCACCTGCTCGTCGTCGACCAGCTCAACACCTACGACGTGCTGGTGAGCGACGACGTCATCTTCACCCAGGGCGCGCTCGACGCGTTCGTCGCCGGTCCCGCCACCGGCAAGGGTGCCAAGGCCGTCGCGACCGAGTCCGAGGCCGCCACCACCGAGCCGGAGGCTGCGCTGTGAGGATCAGCGACCCGCGCGACATCCTGCTCGCGCCTGTGATCTCGGAGAAGAGCTACGGGCTCCTCGACGAGAACAAGTACACGTTCATCGTGCGTCCGGACGCCAACAAGACCGAGATCAAGATCGCGGTCGAGCAGGTGTTCGGCGTCCGGGTGACCGGGGTGAACACGATCAACCGTCAGGGCAAGGTCACGAGGACGCGCTTCGGCTTCGGCAAGCGGGCGAACACCAAGCGCGCCATCGTCTCCCTGGCCGACGGCGACCGCATCGACATCTTCGGCGGCCCGGTCTCCTGACCGGCCCGCTACCGACGAGGAAGAGAAACCCGATGGGTATCCGCAAGTACAAGCCGACCACTCCGGGCCGTCGTGGCTCGAGCGTGGCCGACTTCGTCGAGATCACGCGGTCGACGCCGGAGAAGTCGCTCGTTCGTCCGCTCCCGAAGAAGGGCGGCCGCAACAACCAGGGCCGCATCACCACCCGCCACCAGGGTGGTGGGCACAAGCGCGCCTACCGCGTCATCGACTTCCGTCGTGCCGACAAGGACGGCGTGCCGGCGAAGGTGGCCCACATCGAGTACGACCCCAACCGCACGGCGCGCATCGCGCTGCTGCACTACGCGGACGGCGAGAAGCGCTACATCGTGGCGCCCAACCGCCTGTCGCAGGGGGACGTCGTCGAGACCGGCCCGTCGGCCGACATCAAGCCGGGCAACAACCTGCCGCTGCGCAACATCCCGGTCGGCACGGTCGTGCACGCGGTCGAGCTGCGCCCCGGCGGCGGCGCCAAGATGGCCCGCTCCGCCGGTGCGAGCGTGCAGCTCGTCGCCAAGGACGGCCCGTACGCCCAGCTGCGCCTGCCGTCCGGCGAGATCCGCAACGTCGACGTGCGCTGCCGCGCGACGATCGGCGAGGTGGGCAACGCCGAGCAGAGCAACATCAACTGGGGCAAGGCCGGCCGCATGCGCTGGAAGGGCAAGCGCCCGACCGTCCGCGGCGTGGCCATGAACCCGGTCGACCACCCGCACGGCGGTGGTGAGGGCAAGACGTCGGGCGGCCGCCACCCGGTCAACCCCAACGGCAAGCCCGAGGGCCGCACCCGCAAGGCCAACAAGGCCAGCGACAAGTTCATCGTCCGCCGCCGCAAGACCGGCAAGAAGCGCTAAGGGGTCGTCATGCCGCGCAGCCTGAAGAAGGGCCCGTTCGTGGACGGCCACCTCGCCAAGAAGGTGGACGACCAGAACACCAAGGGCACCCGCAACGTGATCAAGACCTGGTCGCGCCGCTCGATGATCGTGCCGGACATGCTCGGGCACACCATCGCGGTGCACGACGGCCGCAAGCACATCCCGGTCTTCGTGACCGAGAACATGATCGGTCACAAGCTCGGCGAGTTCGCGCCGACCCGCACCTTCCGGGGCCACGTGAAGGACGACCGCAAGGCGAAGCGGAGGTAGCGGTCCGGGCGCGCGAGCGCCCGGGAGCGCCCGACGCACCCGAGCCACGTCGAACCTGACGCGGCCACCGAGCACCGGAAGACAGACCTGACGTGAGTACGACGACCAGCAAGGGGACAGCGATGGAAGCCAGGGCCCAGGCGCGCTACGTGCGTGTCACGCCCATGAAGGCACGCCGCGTCATCGACCTGATCCGCGGCCTGCCGGCCGCGGAGGCGCAGGCGATCCTGCTCTACGCGCCGCAGGCGGCGAGCGAGCCGGTGGGCAAGGTGCTTGACAGCGCCATCGCCAACGCGACCAACAACCTCAACCTCGACCCCGACACCCTCGTGGTCCGCGAGGCCTACGTGGACGAGGGTCCGACGTTGAAGCGGTTCCGCCCCCGCGCGCAGGGTCGTGCCTACCGCATCCGCAAGCGCACCAGCCACATCACTGTCGTCGTCGAGTCGGTCACCGCCGACGCGACCGCGACGCCGAAGAAGGGGTGACCCGGCCGTGGGCCAGAAGATCAACCCGTACGGCTTCCGTCTGGGCATCACGACCGACTACAAGTCGCGCTGGTTCGCCGACTCGTCCAAGGACGGTCAGCGCTACCGCGACTACGTCGACGAGGACGTGAAGATCCGCCGCCTCATGGGCAAGGGCATGGAGCGGGCCGGCATCAGCAAGGTGGAGATCGAGCGCACGCGCGAGCGCGTCCGCGTCGACATCCACACCGCGCGTCCCGGCATCGTGATCGGCCGCCGCGGCGCCGAGGCCGACCGCATCCGCGGCGACCTCGAGAAGCTCACCGGCAAGCAGGTGCAGCTCAACATCCTCGAGGTCAAGAACCCCGAGATCGACGCCCAGCTCGTCGCCCAGGGCGTCGCGGAGCAGCTCTCGAGCCGCGTGTCGTTCCGCCGCGCGATGCGCAAGTCGATGCAGTCCGCCCTCAAGGGTGGCGCCAAGGGGATCCGGGTCCAGGTGTCCGGCCGCCTCGGCGGCGCGGAGATGAGCCGCACCGAGTTCTACCGCGAGGGCCGCGTGCCCCTGCACACGCTGCGCGCGAACATCGACTACGGCTTCTACGAGGCCCGCACCACGTTCGGCCGCATCGGCGTCAAGGTGTGGATCTACAAGGGCGAGGTGAGCCAGTCGCGCACCGAGCGCGAGGCCGCCGCCGCCGCCGAGCGCCTCGGTGCACCGCGCCGCGAGCGCCCGGCACGTCCGAGCGCCCGCCGCACCGCCGAGGCCCCGGCCGCGGAGACCCCCGCGGCCGAGGCGCCGGCCGCCGAGGCCCCTGTCGCTGAGGCCCCTGTCGTCGAGGCCCCTGTGGTCGAGGCGGCCGCGGCCGAGACCCCCGGAACGGAGGCCTGACCCATGCTGATCCCTCGCCGGGTCAAGCACCGCAAGCAGCACCACCCCGAGCGTGACGGCCGTGCCAAGGGCGGCACGGAGGTCACCTGGGGCGAGTGGGGCCTGCAGGCGCTCGAGCCCGCCTACGTGACCAACCGCCAGATCGAGGCGGCCCGTATCGCGATGACCCGCCACATCAAGCGTGGCGGCAAGGTGTGGATCACGATCTACCCCGACCGGCCGATCACCAAGAAGCCCGCCGAGACCCGCATGGGCTCGGGCAAGGGCTCGCCCGAGTGGTGGGTGGCCAACGTCAAGCCGGGCCGCGTCATGTTCGAGCTGGCCTACCCCAACGAGCACATCGCCCGCGAGGCCCTGACCCGCGCGGCGCACAAGCTCCCGATGAAGTGCCGGATCGTCCGGCGCGAGGTGGGTGAGATCTGATGGCGACCGGGACCAAGCCCGCCGAGCTGCGCGCCCTGACCGACGACGAGCTCGTCGAGAAGCTGCGCGAGGCGAAGGCCGAGCTGTTCAACCTGCGCTTCCAGGCGGCCACCGGCCAGCTGGAGAGCCACGGCCGACTGCGCGCCGTCCGCACGGACATCGCGCGCATCTACACGATCATGCGGGAGCGCGAGCTCGGCATCACCCCGGTGGGTGCCGCATGAGCGAGACGAGCGAGAAGGCGATGACCGAGACCACCACGACGCGCGGGTTCCGCAAGGTCCGCGAGGGGTACGTCGTCAGCGACAAGATGGACAAGACCGTCGTCGTCGCTGTCGAGGACCGCTTCAAGCACCCGCTGTACGGCAAGGTCGTGCGCCGCACGAGCAAGCTGCACGCGCACGACGAGGCCAACGCCGCCGGCGTGGGCGACAAGGTCCTCCTCATGGAGACCCGGCCGCTCTCGGCGACCAAGCGCTGGCGCGTGGTGGAGATCCTCGAGAAGGCCAAGTAGCACGAGTTTTGGCCGTCCCCGGACGGCCGACTAGACTCACCCGGTCCGGCACCCGTGCGGGACCGCACCACCCATCCGTTCCGCCAGGCTCGCTCGACCGAGAACCGGCGCGACAACAGGAGACAGACAAGTGATCCAGCAGGAGTCGCGGCTGCGCGTCGCCGACAACACGGGTGCCAAGGAGATCCTCTGCATCCGCGTGCTCGGCGGCTCGGGTCGGCGCTACGCGGGAATCGGCGACGTCATCGTCGCCACCGTCAAGGACGCGATCCCCGGTGGCAACGTGAAGAAGGGCGACGTCGTCAAGGCGGTCATCGTGCGCACCAAGAAGGAGCGCCGGCGCCTCGACGGGTCCTACATCCGCTTCGACGAGAACGCCGCCGTGATCCTCAAGGCCGACGGCGAGCCCCGCGGGACGCGCATCTTCGGCCCGGTGGGTCGCGAGCTGCGCGAGAAGCGCTTCATGAAGATCATCTCGCTGGCTCCGGAGGTGCTCTGACCATGAAGTCCCTGCACATCAAGAAGGGCGACCTCGTCCAGGTCATCACGGGCAAGGACAAGGGCAAGAAGGGGAAGGTCATCTCCGTCCTCGTCGAGTCCGACCGTGTCCTCGTCGAGGGCGTCAACCAGATCAAGAAGCACACGAAGGTCGGCCAGTCGACCCGTGGGGCCAAGACCGGCGGGAGCGTCACCCAGGAGGCGCCGATCCACATCTCCAACGTGATGCTGGTCGACCCGAGCGACGACCGTCCCACCCGCGTCGGCTACCGCCGCGAGGTCGTGACGAAGAACCGCCCCGACGGCACGTCGTACGAGTCGACGCGCAGCGTCCGGGTCTCCAAGCGCACCGGTAAGGACATCTGATGACGACCACCGCCCCGGAGAAGACGCAGCCGCGTCTCAAGCTCCGCTACCGCGAGGAGATCGTCCCCGCGCTGCGCGAGGAGTTCGGCTTCGGCAACGTCATGCAGGTGCCCGGCCTGACCAAGATCGTGGTGAACATGGGCGTGGGCGAGGCCGCTCGCGACTCCAAGCTCATCGAGGGCGCGATCCGCGACCTCGCCTCGATCACCGGCCAGAAGCCGCAGGTGACCAAGGCCCGCAAGTCGATCGCCCAGTTCAAGCTCCGCGAGGGCATGCCGATCGGCGCCCACGTGACGCTGCGCGGCGACCGGATGTGGGAGTTCCTCGACCGGCTGCTGTCGGTCGCCCTCCCGCGCATCCGCGACTTCCGCGGCCTGTCCGCCCGGCAGTTCGACGGCCGCGGCAACTACACCTTCGGTCTCAACGAGCAGTCGATGTTCCACGAGATCGACCAGGACTCCATCGACCGCGTCCGCGGCATGGACATCACGGTGGTGACCACCGCGTCCACCGACGACGAGGGCCGTGCGCTCCTGAAGCACCTCGGCTTCCCCTTCAAGGAGAACTGACCGTGGCGAAGACCGCTCTGATCAACAAGGCGAACAAGAAGCCCAAGTTCGCCGTCCGCTCCTACACGCGCTGCAACCGCTGCGGCCGGCCGCACTCGGTCTACCGCAAGTTCGGCCTGTGCCGGATCTGCCTGCGCGAGATGGCCCACGCCGGCGAGCTGCCCGGCATCACCAAGAGCTCCTGGTAAGTCCCGACGACGCCGCAGGTCCGGGCACGAGGTACGTGCCGGATACCACGGTGAGAGAGGCCACCCGGCCATGACGATGACCGACCCCATCGCAGACATGCTCACGCGTCTGCGCAACGCCAACACGGCGTACCACGACACCGTGGCCATGCCCCACTCGAAGATCAAGGCGGGCATCGCCGAGATCCTCAAGCAGGAGGGCTACATCGCGGACTGGCGCGTCGAGGACGCCGAGGTCGGCAAGACGCTGACCCTCGACCTGAAGTTCGGCCCGAGCCGCGAGCGCTCGATCGCCGGCGTCCGCCGCGTGTCCAAGCCTGGTCTGCGCGTGTACGCGAAGAGCACGGCGCTGCCGCGCGTGCTGGGCGGCCTCGGCGTCGCCATCATCTCGACGTCGTCGGGCCTGCTGACCGACAAGCAGGCCTCCAAGAAGGGCGTGGGCGGGGAAGTCCTCGCCTACGTCTGGTAGCGGGAAGGAGAGCAGACATGTCGCGCATCGGACGCATGCCCATCTCCGTCCCCGCGGGCGTCACCGTCGACATCGACGGCGCCACGGTCACGGTCAAGGGCCCCAAGGGCACGCTCCGCCACGAGGTGGCCGAGCCCATCACGGTCGCCAAGGCCGAGGACGGCACCCTCGAGGTGACCCGGCCCGACGACGAGCGCCTCTCGCGCTCGCTGCACGGGCTCACCCGCACCCTGGTGTCGAACATGGTCACCGGTGTGACCGAGGGCTACAGCAAGGCCCTCGAGATCTCCGGCACCGGCTACCGCGTCGTGGCGAAGGGGGCCGACCTCGAGTTCGCCCTCGGCTACAGCCACCCGGTCCTGGTGAAGGCCCCCGAGGGGATCACCTTCGCGGTGGAGAGCCCCACCAAGTTCTCGGTCGCCGGCATCGACAAGCAGCAGGTCGGCGAGGTCGCCGCCAAGCTGCGCAAGCTGCGCAAGCCCGACCCCTACAAGGGCAAGGGCGTGCGGTACGCCGGCGAGGTCATCCGCCGCAAGGCCGGAAAGGCGGGCAAGTAAGCCATGTCCATCGTCACCAAGCTCGGCTCGGGCAACCAGAAGACGGTCGCGCGCAAGCGCCGCCACACCCGGGTCCGCAAGAAGGTCACCGGCACCGCCGCGCGTCCGCGCCTGGTCGTGTCCCGCTCCGCGCGGCACCTGTTCGTTCAGGTGGTCGACGACACCGTCGGCGCCACGATCGCCTCGGCGTCCACGATGGAGGCCGACCTGCGCACGTTCGAGGGCGACAAGAGCGCCAAGGCCCGCAAGGTGGGCGAGCTCGTCGCCGAGCGCGCCAAGTCCGCGGGTGTCGAGGCCGTCGTGTTCGACCGCGGCGGCAACAAGTACCACGGCCGCGTCGCGGCCCTGGCCGAAGGCGCCCGCGAGGGCGGCCTCGCGTTCTGACGCGAACGACGGAATCGAAGGAAGAGGTAGTCATGGCTGCAGCCCAGCGCCGCGGAGGCGGCGCCGGCGGCAACGAGCGTGGACGCGACCGTCGCGACGGCAAGGGTCCCGCGGCGGAGAAGTCCGCCTACGTCGAGCGCGTCGTCGCGATCAACCGCGTGGCCAAGGTCGTCAAGGGCGGCCGTCGCTTCAGCTTCACCGCCCTCGTGGTGGTCGGGGACGGCGAGGGCACCGTGGGTGTCGGGTACGGCAAGGCCAAGGAGGTGCCCGCGGCGATCGCCAAGGGCGTCGAGGAGGCCAAGAAGAGCTTCTTCAAGGTCCCCCGCATCCAGGGCACGATCCCGCACCCCGTCACCGGGGAGGCCGCGGCGGGCGTCGTCCTGCTGCGTCCGGCCGCTCCCGGTACCGGCGTCATCGCCGGCGGCCCGGTGCGCGCCGTGCTCGAGTGCGCCGGGATCCACGACGTGCTGAGCAAGTCGCTCGGGTCCGACAACGCCATCAACGTCGTCCACGCGACGGTCGCGGCCCTCAAGGGCCTCGAGCGTCCCGAGGCCGTCGCGGCGCGCCGCGGCCTGGCCCTCGAGGACGTCGCCCCGGCGGCCATGCTGCGCGCCCGCGCGGCGGGGGTCGGTGCGTGATGGGTCGGCTCAAGGTCACGCAGCTCCGTTCCGGGATCGGCGGCAAGCAGAACCAGCGCGACACGCTGCGCACGCTCGGTCTCAAGCGCATCGGTGACGTCGTGGTGAAGGAGGACCGTCCCGAGATCCGCGGGATGGTCAGCACCGTGTCGCACCTCGTCAAGGTCGAGGAGGTCGACTGACATGACGCTCAAGGTCCACCACCTGCGCCCCGCCCCGGGCGCCAAGACCGAGAAGACCCGTGTGGGTCGCGGTGAGGCCAGCAAGGGCAAGACGGCCGGTCGCGGCACGAAGGGCACCAAGGCCCGCTACCAGGTGCCGGCGTCCTTCGAGGGCGGCCAGATGCCGCTGCACATGCGGCTGCCCAAGCTCAAGGGCTTCAAGAACAACAACAAGGTCGAGTTCCAGGTCGTCAACGTGGCCCAGCTCGCCGCCCTGTTCCCCGAGGGGGGCACGGTCGGCGTGGCCGAGCTCGTGGCGGCGGGCGCCGTCCGCAAGAACCAGCCGGTCAAGGTGCTCGGCAACGGCGACATCGCGGTGAAGGTCGAGGTGAGCGCGCACGCGTTCTCCGAGGCCGCGAAGTCCAAGATCACCGCCGCCGGCGGCTCGGTCACCGAGCTGGGCTGACCGCCGGCCGGCCTGCGAGGTCCCCGAGGGGCGTTCGCCGGCGTCGTCTCGCCACGGCGCCGGGGGACGCCCCTCGTGCTTCGGCTGTTAGTCTCGGCCCAGCGTGGCGGTGCCTGCCGCGCTGGGCACCCGTGCCCGCGGCACCCGCCACGGGCCCTGTCGCACCGGACGCCGACCCTGGCGTCCACCTGGAGGGGTTGTGCTTTCCGCGTTCGCGTCGGCGTTCCGCACGCCGGACCTGCGCACGAAGCTGCTGTTCACCCTGGGCATCGTGGCGCTCTTCCGCCTCGGCTCGGTGATCCCGACCCCGGGTGTGAACTACGTGGCGATCCAGAACTGCATCGCCCAGGTGCAGGACAACTCGATCTACGGCCTGATCAACCTGTTCAGCGGCGGCGCGCTGCTGCAGCTGTCGGTGTTCGCGCTGGGGATCATGCCCTACATCACCGCGAGCATCATCATCCAGCTGCTCACCGTGGTGATCCCGCGCCTGGAGTCGCTGCGGCGCGAGGGCCAGGCCGGCCAGGCCACCCTCACGCAGTACACGCGCTACCTCACCATCGGCCTCGCCGTGCTCCAGTCCACCGGCATCGTCGCGCTGGCGCGCGTGCCCGGCCGGCTCTTCCAGGGCTGCAACGAGGACCTGCTGCACAACCAGTCGATCACCCTCGTGCTCACGATGATCCTCACGATGACCGCCGGCACCGGCGTCATCATGTGGCTGGGCGAGCTGATCACCGACCGCGGCGTCGGCAACGGCATGTCGCTGCTGATCTTCACCTCGATCATCTCGACGTTCCCCGGGCAGCTGTGGCAGATCCAGGCTGTGCAGGGCGCCTTCGCCCTCGGCCTGGTGCTCCTCGTCGGCATCGCCACGGTGGGCGCGGTGATCTACGTCGAGCAGGCCCAGCGCCGCATCCCGGTGCAGTACGCCAAGCGCATGGTCGGCCGCAAGATGTACGGCGGTACGTCCACCTACATCCCGCTCAAGGTCAACATGGCCGGCGTCATCCCGGTCATCTTCGCCTCGTCGCTGCTCTACGTCCCGCAGCTCATCGTGCAGCTGTCCGGCAGTCAGGGCAGCGTGGCCCAGTGGATCTCGCAGAACTTCCAGCGCGGTGACGAGCCGCTCTACCTGATCACGTACTTCCTGCTGATCATCTTCTTCACCTACTTCTACGTCGCGATCACGTTCAACCCGGTCGAGGTCGCCGACAACATGAAGCAGTACGGCGGCTTCGTCCCCGGCATCCGGGCGGGTAAGCCCACGGCGGAGTACCTCGACTACGTGCTCACCCGCATCACGCTGCCCGGGTCGATCTACCTCGCGATCATCGCGATCATCCCGTTCATCGCGTTCGCGTTCATCGGCGTCCAGCAGCGCTTCATCTTCGGCGGCACGAGCCTGCTGATCATGGTGGGCGTCGGGCTCGATACCGTGAAGCAGATCGAGTCCCAGCTCCAGCAGCGCAACTACGAGGGCTTCCTGCGATGACACGGGTCGTGCTCATGGGTCCGCCGGGTGCCGGCAAGGGCACCCAGGCGGCGGTCGTCTCGGCGCGCCTGGGCATCCCGCACGTGTCCACCGGCGACATCTTCCGGGCCAACGTCGCCGGCGGGACCCCGCTGGGCCTCGAGGCGCAGCGCTACATGGACGCCGGCGAGTACGTGCCGGACTCGGTCACCAACGCGATGGTGCGCGACCGCCTGGCCCAGCCCGACGCCGCGGCCGGGTTCCTGCTCGACGGGTACCCCCGCACGGTGGCGCAGGTCGACGAGCTGGCCGCCATGCTGGCCGAGCAGGGCACCAAGCTCGACCACGTCGTCGAGCTCACCGTCGACACCGACGAGGTCGTCGCCCGGCTGGTGAAGCGGGCCGCCGAGCAGGGCCGCAGCGACGACACCGAGGACGTCGTGCGCCGCCGGCAGGAGGTCTACGCCGAGCAGACCGCGCCGCTGACCCGCGTGTACGCCGAGCAGGGCCTGCTCGTCGCCGTCGACGGGATGGGCACGGTCGACGAGGTGACCACGCGCGTGCTGGCCGCGCTCGGGGTCTGAGGTCCCCGTGTTCCGACGCCGCGAGCGGGTCGAGGTCAAGACCGCGGCGCAGATCGACCTCATGCGCGAGGCGGGCCTCGTGGTCGCCCGCACGCTCGAGCTGCTGCGCGACTCGGTCGAGCCGGGGATCACCACGGGCGAGCTCGACGTGATCGCCGAGAAGGCCATCCGCGCCGCCGGCGCCGTGCCGTCGTTCCTGGGCTACCACGGCTACCCCGCGAGCATCTGCACGTCGGTCAACGAGGAGGTCGTCCACGGCATCCCCGGCGAGCGGGTGCTGCGGCCGGGCGACCAGGTGTCGATCGACTGCGGCGCGATCGTGTCGGGCTGGCACGGCGACGCCGCGATCACCGTGGGGGTCGGCGAGGTCGCCCCCGAGGACGCCGAGCTCTCGCGCGTGACCGAGGACGCCCTGTGGGCGGGGCTGGCCGCCGCCCTCGTGGGCGGGCGGCTCAACGACATCGGCACCGCGGTCGAGGCCTCCGTGCGCGCGGCGCCCGGCGGCCCGGCGTACGGCATCGTGGAGGAGTACGTCGGGCACGGCATCGGCACGTCGATGCACATGGAGCCCAACGTGCCCAACTACCCGGTGGCCGGACGCACCCTGCACCTCGAGGCCGGCATGGCGCTCGCGGTCGAGCCCATGGTCTGCGCCGGGTCGCGGGCGGTGCGCACGCTGGCCGACGAATGGACCGTGGTGACCGCCGACGGCCGGCGGGCCTGCCACTGGGAGCACACCGTGGCCCTCACCCCCGAGGGCCCGTGGGTGCTCACCGCCCTGGACGGGGGCGCCGCGCGCTTCGCCGCGCTGGGCGTGCCCAGCCCGGCCGCGGCCCGGGGCTGAGCCAGGCCGAGCCGGGGCTCCGCTCGGCGGGCGGGTCGGGTCGCTGACCTGCGACGATGCTCGCCGCGAGGCGCCGAGGTGGGCCGGCGGCACCGGATTACCGTCCGGCGGCCGATGTGACGTAGACTCGACCCTCGGCTCATCGAGTCGCGTCCCGACATGCTCGTGTCCGGGCCTGCTGCGCAGGTCCGCCTCGGCGTGGACCTGGCGCGGTCCGCGGAGCAGCAAGGTAACCCAGCCGATACGGACGAAGTGCGAGGACATGCCCAAGAAGGACGGCGCGATCGAGCTCGAGGGCACGATCACCGAGTCTCTCCCGAACGCCATGTTCCGGGTGGAGCTCGACAACGGGCACAAGGTGCTGGCACACATCAGCGGGAAGATGCGGATGCACTACATCCGGATCCTTCCCGACGACCGGGTCGTCGTGGAGCTCTCGCCCTACGACCTGACCCGCGGCCGGATCGTCTACCGCTACAAGTGACGGCCGCGCCCGCCCCCGGCTCGCCGAGGGACCGGGCGACGACCACCCCCCGTCCACCCCGAGCCGCACGGGCGCGCGTCGCCTGGCACGAGCACCCGTGGAGAGATCGATGAAGGTCAACCCGAGCGTCAAGAAGATCTGCGACAAGTGCAAGGTGATCCGCCGCCACGGCCGGGTCATGGTCATCTGCGAGAACCCGCGCCACAAGCAGCGCCAGGGCTGATCGCGGCGGCCGCGTCGCGGACCGCACCCGCACCACCTGCTCGACCGCACGACCGCACGACCTGGTCGCCGGCACCCGCCGGCCGACTGCCCCGAGCGTCACCCGACCCCCGCGCAGCCCCCGTGCCGCGCGCGGGACGCCACCCCCGGCCCGGAGGCCGGGGACCCACCGAGGGCGGTGGGACCGGTGACGCTCCACGAAACCTCCGGACGAACGGAAGAGAGAACGCCCGATGGCACGTCTCGTCGGCGTCGACCTCCCCCGCGAGAAGCGGCTCGAGGTTGCGCTCACGTACATCTTCGGCATCGGCCGCACCCGCGCGCTGCAGACGCTGGAGGCGACCGGCATCAGCCCGGACATCCGCGTCAAGGACCTCGGCGACGAGGACCTGATCAAGCTGCGCGACTGGCTCGAGGCCAACTACAAGATCGAGGGCGACCTCCGCCGCGAGGTCGCCGCCGACATCCGACGCAAGGTCGAGATCGGCTGCTACCAGGGTCTGCGCCACCGTCGTGGCCTCCCGGTCCGCGGCCAGCGCACGCACACCAACGCGCGCACCCGCAAGGGACCCAAGAAGACCGTGGCCGGCAAGAAGAAGGCCGGCAAGAAGTAGTAGTCCGACGGTCCTGCCGATCCCGGCGACCGAAGGACCGATGACCTCAACCAGAACGGATAGTCGATGCCTCCCAAGAGCCGCACGGCTGCGGGCGCCAAGAAGGTGCGCCGCAAGGAGAAGAAGAACGTCGCCCACGGGCACGCGCACATCAAGAGCACGTTCAACAACACGATCGTCTCGATCACCGACCCGACCGGCGCGGTGATCTCGTGGGCGTCGTCGGGCCAGGTGGGCTTCAAGGGCTCGCGCAAGAGCACGCCGTTCGCGGCGCAGCTCGCCGCCGAGGCCGCCGCCCGCCGTGCCATGGAGCACGGCATGAAGAAGGTCGACGTCTTCGTGAAGGGCCCGGGTTCGGGCCGCGAGACCGCGATCCGCTCCCTGCAGGCGACCGGCCTCGAGGTCGGCACCATCCAGGACGTGACCCCGAGCCCGCACAACGGATGCCGCCCGCCCAAGCGGCGCCGCGTCTGACGCCCCGAGAGAGAGACTGAGAATCCATGGCCCGTTACACCGGCGCCGACTGCAAGCGCTGCCGCCGTGAGAAGACCAAGCTGTTCCTCAAGGGCGCCAAGTGCGAGTCGCCGAAGTGCCCCATCGAGAGCCGTCCCTACCCGCCCGGCCAGCACGGCCGCGGTCGCACCAAGGACAGCGAGTACCTGCTGCAGATGCGCGAGAAGCAGAAGTGCGCGCGCATATACGGCGTGCTGGAGAAGCAGTTCCGCGGCTACTACGAGGAGGCCCAGCGCAAGCAGGGCAAGACGGGTGAGAACCTGCTCCGCATCCTCGAGAGCCGTCTCGACAACGTCGTCTACCGCGCCGGCTTCGCCAAGAGCCGCGACATGGCCCGCCAGGTGGTCCGCCACGGCCACATCACGGTGAACGGCGCGAAGGTCGACATCCCGTCGTACCGCGTCTCCGCCAACGACATCGTCGAGGTGCGCGCGGCCAGCCGCGAGCTCACGCCGTTCGTCGTGGCGCACGCCGAGCTCGGCGAGCGTCCCGTGCCGGCCTGGCTCGAGGTCATCCCGTCGCGCATGCGCGTGCTGGTCCACTCCCTGCCCGAGCGTGCCGTCATCGACACGCAGGTGCAGGAGCAGCTGATCGTCGAGCTCTACTCGAAGTGACCTGACAGCCGGCACCGGCCCCTCGGGGCCGGAGCCGGCGACGTCGACTCTCCCCACCCATCCCAGCCACGGCGTCATATAGCGGGCGCCACGGAAGGACAGTCACGTGCTGATCGCCCAGCGACCGACCCTCGTCGAGGAGCCGGTCTCGGAATTCCGCTCGCGCTTCGTCATGGAGCCGCTCGAGCCCGGTTTCGGCTACACCCTCGGCAACTCGGTGCGCCGTACCCTCCTGTCGTCGATCCCCGGCGCCGCCGTCACCAGCATCCGCATCGACGGCGTCCTGCACGAGTTCACCACCGTGCCGGGGGTCAAGGAGGACGTCACCGAGCTGATCCTCAACATCAAGCAGCTCGTCGTCTCCTCCGAGCACGACGAGCCGGTCGTCATGTACCTGCGCAAGCAGGGCCCGGGCGCCGTGACCGCCGCCGACATCGCGCCGCCGGCCGGGGTCGAGGTGCACAACCCGGACCTGCACATCGCGACGCTCAACGGCAAGGGCAAGCTCGAGATGGAGCTCGTCGTCGAGCGCGGCCGCGGCTACGTCTCGGCCTTCCAGAACAAGCAGCCCGGCCAGGAGATCGGCCGCATCCCGGTCGACTCGATCTACTCGCCGGTGCTCAAGGTCACCTACAAGGTCGAGGCGACCCGTGTCGAGCAGCGCACGGACTTCGACCGGCTCGTGATCGACGTCGAGACCAAGCAGTCGATGGCCCCGCGCGACGCCGTCGCCTCGGCCGGCAAGACCCTCGTCGAGCTGTTCGGGCTCGCCCGCGAGCTCAACCTCGACGCCGAGGGCATCGACATCGGCCCCTCGCCGGCGGACGCGTTCGTCGCCGAGCAGCTCTCGACCCCGATCGAGTCGCTCGACCTCACGGTGCGCTCCTACAACTGCCTCAAGCGCGAGGGCATCCACACCGTGGGCGAGCTGATCAGCCGCAGCGAGGCCGACCTGCTCGACATCCGCAACTTCGGCTCGAAGTCCATCGACGAGGTCAAGGCCAAGCTCGTGACGCTGGGCCTCGCCCTCAAGGACAGCCCGCCCGGGTTCGACCCGACCACCGCCGTGAGCTTCTACGACGACGCCGACGACCAGGGCTACGCCGAGGACGAGCAGCTCTGAGCTGCCGCCCCGCTGACCCCATCACCAGGAGAACCTGATGCCTACCCCCACCAAGGGTCCCCGTCTCGGCGGCAGCCCCGCGCACGAGCGGCTGATGCTCGCCAACCTCGCCACGGCGCTGTTCGAGCACGGCAAGATCACCACGACCGAGGCCAAGGCCAAGCGGCTGCGCCCGCTCGCCGAGCGGCTCATCACGCACGCCAAGCGCGGCGACCTGCACGCCCGTCGCCGGGTGCTCGCGGTCATCCGCGACAAGGGCGTCGTGCACGAGCTGTTCGCCGAGATCGGTCCGAGCTACGCGACCCGTCCCGGCGGCTACACCCGCATCACCAAGATCGGTCCGCGCAAGGGCGACAACGCGCCCATGGCCGTGATCGAGCTCGTGGAGCCGCTCGCGGAGGCCGTCGTGGCCGAGGCCACGGCCGCCACCAAGCGGGCCGCGAAGAAGGCGGCTCCCGCCGCCGCGCCGGTCGAGGAGACCGTGGCCGAGGACACCACCGAGACCGCCCCCGCCGAGGCGGAGGCCGTCGAGGCGGAGACCGAGGCCCCTGAGGTCGAGGCCGCCGACGTCGAGGAGACCGCCGACGCCGACGCCGACGCCGAGGAGACCGAGGCGGACGACGAGGCCGAGGACAAGGCCTGAGCACCGCGCCCGACCCCCACGAGCCCGCCGCCCCCCTCGGGGACGGCGGGCTCGTGCGTCCCGCCGTGCGCCTGCGGCTCGACCTCGGCTACGACGGGACCGGGTTCGCCGGCTGGGCCCGTCAGCCGGGGCGGCGCACGGTGCAGGGCGAGCTCGAGCACGCGCTCGGCGTCGTGCTGCGGGTGCCGGACCCCGTGCGCGTCGCCTGCGCGGGACGCACCGACGCCGGCGTGCACGCGCGCGGCCAGGTGGCGCACGCGGACGTGGCGCCGACCGCGTGGGAGCAGCTCGCCGCGCGCGGCCCCGAGGCCCCCGTGCGCCGGCTCGCGGGCGTGCTGCCGCCCGACCTGCGCGTGCGCCGGGTGGCCCCCGCGCCGCCGGGGTTCGACGCACGGTGGTCGGCCCTGTCGCGGACGTACGCCTACCGGGTGAGCGACCTGCCCGGAGGCGCCGACCCCCTGCTGCGCTCGCACGTGCTCGCCCGCACCGGGCGCGGGGGAGCACCCCTCGACCTCGCGGCCATGAACGCCGCGGCCACGGACCTGGTGGGCGAGCACGACTTCGCCGCGTTCTGCCGCGCCCGCGAGGGCGCCAGCTCGGTCCGGACGCTGCTCGAGCTGGGCTGGCAGCGCGAGGCCGGCACCGGGCTCGCCGTGCTGCACGTGCGCGCCGACGCCTTCTGCCACTCGATGGTGCGGGCGCTCGTGGGAGTGCTGCTCGCCGTGGGGGACGGACGCCGCGGCCCGCAGTGGCCGGCCGAGGTGCTGCGCGGCGCCGTGCGCCGGCCCGACGCCGACGTCGCGCCCGCGATCGGCCTGTGCCTCGAGCGGGTGGACTACCCCGCCGAGGACGCCCTGGCCGCCCAGGCGGAGCGCGCCAAGCGCTTCCGCGGCGCCACCGGCTGAGCGCCCCGCCGCCCGGCTCAGCCCGGCCCGGCGGCCTCCGCGTCGTCCCCGGGTGCCTCCAGGCTGCGGCGGGCGACCTCGGCGTCGAGCGTGCTCAGGCCCGCCCACCCGGTCGAGCCGACCCGCCACCAGCGGAAGCCGGCCATCTCGTCGTTGGCCGTGGTCGTGGGCGGTGCCGCCAGGCTCGTGCGGAAGACGGCGGCCCAGTGCCGCTGCGGCGGGGTGCCCAGGACGAACTCGGCCCGGGCGGCCGGCGCGAGGGACGCCACCCGGATCCCGGTCTCCTCGGCCAGTTCCCGGACGGCGGCGTCGTGGGCGGACTCTCCCGGCTCCAGGGCGCCGCCCGGCAGCTCCCACTGACGGCGGCGCCGGTGGTGGCCCAGCAGCACGCGGCCGCGGTGCGTCACGACCACCAGCGAACGGACCACGGGGACCCCGTGGAGGAGCGCGGCGGGTGCGTGGGGGTCCACCGCCACGAAGGCGGACAGGGAGTCGCCCCGGGCGTCGAGCACGGGCAGGGTCACGTCGCCCATCCTGCGGGAGGGGACCGACCACGGCGCGTCCGGTGCGCGCGGGCGCCGCGGGTGCCAGTCTCGGCTCCTCGGACCGGAGGAGGTGCGCGGTGCGCGTGGTGGTGGCCCTGGGCGGGAACGCGCTCTCGCGGCGCGGCGAGCCCATGACGGTGGCGAACCAGCGGAGCAACGTGCGCACGGCCTGCCGGGCGCTGGCGCCCCTGGCGCTGCGCCACGAGCTCGTGGTCTCGCACGGCAACGGACCGCAGGTGGGCCTGCTGGCGCTGCAGGCCTCGTCGTACGACGAGGAGTCGAGCTACCCGTTCGACGTCCTCGGCGCGCAGACCGAGGGCATGATCGGCTACCTCATCGAGCAGGAGCTCGGGAACCTGCTCCCGGTGGAGACGCCCATCGCGACCGTCCTCACCATGGTCGAGGTCGACCCCGACGACCCGGCGATGAGCGCGCCGTCGAAGTTCGTCGGGCCGGTCTACGACGAGGAGCAGGCCCGTCGCCTCGCCGAGGAGCGCGGCTGGGCGGTGCGCCGGGACGGCGAGCACTGGCGCCGGGTGGTGCCCTCGCCGGAGCCTCGTCGCATCTTCGAGATCCGGCCGATCACGCTGCTGCTCGAGCACGGGACCGTGGTGATCTGCACGGGCGGGGGCGGGATCCCCACGATGTACCTGCCGCAGGAGCGGCTCGACTTCGACGACGACCTCAACCACCGCACGCTCGTCGGCGTCGAGGCGGTGATCGACAAGGACCGTTCGTCGGCGGTGCTCGCCGCGCAGCTCGGCGCCGACGTCCTCGTGATCGCCACGGACGCCGACGCCGTGTACCTCGACTGGGGCACGGCTGCGGCCCGCGCGGTCGCCCGGGCCACGCCGGACGTGCTGGAGGCGCACGCCTTCGCCGAGGGCTCGATGGGGCCCAAGGTGCAGGCGGCCTCGCACTTCGCGCGCAGCGCGCCGGGCCGGCGCGCGGTGATCGGGGCGCTGGCCGACATCGAGGAGATGCTGGCCGGCACCCGGGGCACCGAGGTGTCGACGCTCGGCTCGGGGCTCGAGACGCGCTGAGCCGCGCCCCGGACGGCGTCAGCGCCGGCCCGATCGGTGCGGGCCGGCGCTGACGGGGGGCACGCCGTCCGGGAAGGCGGACGACGCGGTGCGGCTAGACGAGCCAGGCGGGGACGCGCGACTCCCACCAGCGACCCAGGCCCCAGTAGCGCCCGCCCATGGCGAACATCAGGAGCATGAGCGTGGCCGAGTAGATGATGTGCTCGTCCAGGAGCGGGTTGTTCGACGCGACAGTGCTGCCGCCCTGGTCGATGTACTTCGCCCACGGCGCCACGGCGAGCCACATGCTCAGCAGCAGGATCGTGGCCCCGATGCACGAGATGCGCATGCCGATGCCCAGCACGAGACCCACCCCGGCGCCGAGCAGCGCCAGCATGAACAGCCAGTTGATGAAGGCTGAGGACGAGGTGGGGGCCAGTCCGTTGAAGAAGTCGACGAACGGGCCGTTGGGGTTGGCGCCGAACTTGAGGAAGCCCGCGGTGGGGTTGCCGTCGCCGGTGCCGAACAGCCACGCCTTGGTGGTGGTGTAGCCCCAGGCGAAGGTCTTGTCGAAGAACGCCCAGAGGAACGTGAACCCGAGCAGGATCCGCACCAGACCGGCGAAGCTCTGCGCCGCCGAGTTGGTGATCGGGTCCGCAGCGACGGTGGTCTCCGCGGACTGGTGGAGTGCGGTCGACATAGGACCTCCCGTAGGACGCAGGGCATCCCGAGTGCCCTGTCGCGTGAGGACCGCAGCCGACCCAGAAGGACCGGTGCGAGGCCCTCGGGACCGAGGCTGGCCCGTCGAGAGGGCGGAATCAAGCGGACGCGCGAACCCGCCCCGGAACGTCCGTTGGGCGTACGTCACAACCGCGTTGCGCCCCACCCGGTGCCGCGGGGGACAATCGCCGACCGTGGGTCACGTCGACGTCGCCAAGGTCACGCACACGCTCCCCGACGGGCGCGTGCTGCTCGACGAGGTGACGTTCCGTGTCGCCGACGGCGCCAAGGTCGCGCTCGTGGGCGCCAACGGGGCCGGCAAGACGAGGCTGCTGCGCCTGGTGTCCGGCGACCTCGACCCGCAGGACGGCGCCATCACCCGCTCCGGCGGCCTCGGTGTGATGCGCCAGTTCGTCGGGCAGGTGCGCGACGAGTCGACCGTGCGCGACCTGCTGCTCTCGGTGGCGCCGCCGCGGGTGCGCGAGGCGGCGTCGCGGCTCGACGCGGCCGAGCTCGCGCTCATGGAGACCGACGACGAGCGCACGCAGATGGAGTACGCGCATGCCATCTCGGACTGGTCCGACGCCGGCGGCTACGACGCCGAGGTGCTCTGGGACGTGTGCACCGTGGCGTCGCTCGGGCTGCCGTTCGACCGGGCGCAGTACCGCGAGACCCGCACGCTGTCCGGCGGCGAGCAGAAGCGCCTGGTGCTCGAGGCGCTGCTGCGCGGCCCGGACGAGGTGCTGCTGCTCGACGAGCCGGACAACTACCTCGACGTGCCCGGCAAGGAGTGGCTCGAGCAGCGCCTCGCCGAGTCGCCCAAGACGGTGCTCTACGTCTCGCACGACCGCGAGCTGCTGGCGCGCACGGCCACCCAGGTGGTCACGCTCGAGCTCGGTGCGGCCGGCAACACCGCGTGGACCCACGGTGGCGGCTTCGCGACGTACCACCAGGCCCGCGCCGACCGCTTCGCGCGGCTGGAGGAGCTGCGCCGGCGTTGGGACGAGGAGCACCAGAAGCTCAAGGACCTCGTGCAGATGTACAAGGTGAAGGCGGCCTACAACGACGGGCTGGCCTCGCGCTACCAGGCCGCGAAGACGCGGCTGGCCAAGTTCGAGGAGGCCGGTCCGCCGCAGGAGGTGGCGCGCGAGCAGAACGTGCGGATGCGCCTGACGGGCGGGCGCACCGGCAAGCGCGCCGTGGTGTGCGAGTCGCTGGAGCTCACCGGCCTGATGCGTCCCTTCGACCTCGAGGTGTGGTTCGGCGAGCGGCTCGCGGTGCTCGGCGCCAACGGCTCGGGCAAGTCGCACTTCCTGCGCCTGCTGGCGGCGGGGGGCTCGGACCCCGACGTCGAGCACCGGCCGGTCGGCGACGTCCCGGTGGCCCCGGTGGCGCACACCGGCGTGGCCCGGCTCGGGGCCCGCGTGCGGCCGGGCTGGTTCGCCCAGACCCACGAGCACCCCGAGCTGGTGGGGCGCACCCTGCTGGAGGTGCTCCACCGCGGCGACGCCCACCGCGACGGGATGGGACGGGAGGCGGCGGCCCGCCGGCTGGACCGCTACGAGCTCGCCCACGCCGCGGAGCAGACCTTCGAGTCGCTCTCCGGCGGCCAGCAGGCGCGGTTCCAGATCCTGCTGCTCGAGCTGTCCGGGGCCACCCTGCTCCTGCTCGACGAGCCCACGGACAACCTCGACCTGGCCAGCGCCGAGGCGCTCGAGGAGGGGCTCTCGGCCTTCGAGGGCACGGTCGTGGCGGTCACCCACGACCGGTGGTTCGCCCGCGGCTTCGACCGCTACGTCGTGTTCGGCGCCGACGGCACCGTGCGTGAGGTGTCCGAGCCGGTCTGGGACGAGACCCGGCCGGTCCGGGCCTGATCGGGCGCCCGTCCGCGGATTTGGAGGGGCTCGCCGGGCCCCGGTACCCTGGGACGCCGCTGTGCCCAGCAACCCGCTCCCGCGGGAGGCCGGCGCGGCCTGGGCGTCAGGGATGGCGCCCAGTACGGCGACCCGGTCCCGCCCGCGGGGCCGCGTCGTGCAGAGTCCAGGTCCCGACGAGCGAGAGAACAGGTGCGGCGTCATGCGCACGTACACCCCCAGGCCCGGCGACGTCGAGCGCCAGTGGCACGTCATCGATGCGACCGACGTCGTGCTCGGCCGCCTCGCCACGCAGGCGGCGACGCTGCTGCGCGGCAAGCACAAGCCCACGTTCGCCCCGCACGTCGACACGGGCGACTTCGTGATCATCGTGAACGCGGACAAGGTCGCCCTGACCGGCTCCAAGAAGCAGCAGAAGCTCGACTACCGCCACTCCGGCTATCCGGGCGGCCTGCGCGCCACGAGCTACACCGAGCTGCTTGAGACCAACCCCCGCCGCGCGGTGGAGAAGGCCGTGAAGGGCATGCTCCCGCACAACAAGCTGGGCCGTCAGGTCATCAAGAAGCTCAAGGTCTACGCCGGCCCGGAGCACCCCCACGGCGCGCAGCAGCCGCAGCCGTTCGAGATCTCCCAGGTCGCGCAGTAAGCGCCACGAGAATCCCCCAGAGCGAAAGGAACCGTGGCGTGAGCGAGACCGTCGCCGAGACCACTGACACGACCGAGGACCTCGAGACCCCCGAGTCCTACACCTCCGAGACGCCGTCCCCGCGCGTCGCCGTCGCGCACCGCGAGGCGGCTGTGGGCCCGGCCAACGCGACCGGCCGACGCAAGGAGGCCATCGCCCGCGTGCGCCTCGTGCCGGGCTCGGGCCGCTGGACCGTCAACGGCCGCAGCCTCGAGGACTACTTCCCGAACAAGGTGCACCAGCAGCTGGTCAACGAGCCGTTCGTCACGCTGGGCATCGACGCGACCTACGACGTCATCGCCCGCATCAGCGGCGGCGGCGCGTCCGGCCAGGCCGGCGCGCTGCGCCTGGGCATCGCCCGGGCGCTCAACGAGATCGACGTCGAGGCGTTCCGTCCGGCCCTGAAGAAGGCCGGCTTCCTCACCCGCGACGCGCGGATCAAGGAGCGCAAGAAGTACGGCCTCAAGAAGGCCCGCAAGGCGCCCCAGTACAGCAAGCGCTAGCCGAGCCGCAGGCTCGGACAGCAGGCGCGCGCCGCTGGTCGACCGTTCACCGATGCCCCGGGGCTACGCTCCGGGGCATCGGTGCGTCACCGATCGTCCACGCCCCGTCGACGGGGCCCGAGCCGTGAACGGGGAGCGTCCGTGGGGCGTCTGTTCGGGACCGACGGAGTCCGTGGCCTGGCCAACGCCGACCTCACCGCCGAGCTCGCGCTCGACCTCGCCGTGGGCGCCGCCCACGTGCTGGGCGACGCGGGGGTCTTCGCGGCCCACGAGGGCCGCCCGGTCGCGGTGGTGGGGCGCGACACCCGGGCCAGCGGCGAGTTCCTCGAGGCGGCCGTGGTCGCGGGCCTGCTCAGCGCGGGCGTCGACGTCTGGCGCGTGGGCGTGCTGCCCACGCCTGCCGTGGCGCACCTGACCGCCGCGCTCGACGCGGACCTCGGCGTGATGCTCTCGGCGTCGCACAACCCCATGCCCGACAACGGCATCAAGTTCCTCGCCCGGGGCGGGCACAAGCTGCGCGACGAGCTCGAGGACGCGATCGAGGCGCACCTGCGCGAGGAGTGGACCCGGCCCACCGGGGCGGGCGTCGGACGGGTGAGCCTGCACGAGGAGGGTGCCGAGATCTACCTCGAGCACCTGCTCGCGACGCTGCCGCACCGGCTCGACGGGCTCACGGTGGTGGTGGACGGCGCCAACGGCGCCGCCTCGCACGTCGGGCCGCTGGCGCTGCGCCGGGCGGGTGCCACCGTCGTGGAGATCCACACCGAGCCCGACGGGCTCAACATCAACCAGGACTGCGGCTCGACCCACCTCGCGGACCTCCAGGCGGCCGTGGTGGCGCACCGCGCCGACGCCGGCGTCGCCTTCGACGGGGACGCCGACCGCTGCCTGGCCGTGGACGCCACCGGCGACGTCGTGGACGGCGACCACGTGCTGGCGGTCCTCGGCATCGCGATGCGCGAGCGCGGCACGCTCGCGCACGACACGGTGGTGTCGACCGTGATGGCCAACCTCGGCTTCCGGCTCGCGGCGCAGGAGTCCGGCCTCACCGTGGTCGAGACCGCGGTGGGCGACCGCTACGTGCTCGAGGCCATGCGGGCGGGCGGGTTCGTGCTGGGCGGCGAGCAGAGCGGCCACGTGATCCTGGCCGACCACGCGACGACCGGCGACGGCGTGCTGACCTCCCTGCACCTGCTGGCCCGGGTCGCCGAGACCGGCGTCCCGCTGCGCGACCTGGCCGGCGTGGTGCGCAAGCTGCCCCAGGTGCTGGTCAACGTCACCGGCGTCGACCGCACGCGGGTCGCCAGCGAGCCGGCCCTGCTCGACGCCGTGGCCGCGGCCGAGGCCGAGCTCGGCCGCACCGGGCGGGTGCTGCTGCGCCCCTCAGGCACCGAGCCCGTGGTGCGCGTGATGGTGGAGGCCGCCACGGCCGACCAGGCCGCGTCCGTGGCCCACGCGCTGGCCGACGTCGTGCGCTCCTCGCTCGGCTGAGCGGGGCCTCACCGGACGCTCTGGCCGCACGGGCGGACGGGCCGCGCGGGATACCCTGGGCCGCATGTGCGGAATCGTCGGGTACGTCGGTGAGAAGCAGGCCCTGCAGGTCGTCGTCGACGGCCTGCGCCGGCTCGAGTACCGGGGCTACGACTCCGCCGGCGTGGCCGTCGTGGCCGACGGCGAGCTCGACACGCGGAAGAAGGCCGGCAAGCTGGCCAACCTCGAGTCGCTGCTCGGGTCGGACCCCCTGCCGCAGTCGACCATCGGCATCGGCCACACCCGGTGGGCCACCCACGGCGGCCCCACGGACGCCAACGCCCACCCGCACGTGAGCCAGGACGGCAAGGTCGCCGTCATCCACAACGGCATCATCGAGAACTTCGCCGAGCTGCGCGACGAGCTCGCGGCCCGTGGCGTCACGCTGCGCTCGGAGACCGACACCGAGGTGGTCGCCCACCTGCTCGCGGAGGTGCTCCCCACGGTCGGGATGGACCTCGCCGAGGGCATGCGGCAGGTGTGCCGCCGGCTGTCCGGCGCGTTCACCCTCGTGGCCGTGCACTCCGACGTCCCCGACGTCGTCGTGGGCGCCCGGCGCAACAGCCCCCTGGTGGTGGGCCGCGGCGACGGCGAGAACTTCCTGGCCTCCGACGTCGCGGCCTTCGTGGCGCACACGCGTCAGGCCGTCGAGCTCGGCCAGGACCAGGTCGTCGAGCTCACCCGCGACGGCGTCGTGATCACCGACTTCGACGGCGCCGCCGCCGACGTCACCGAGTACGAGGTGACGTGGGACGCGTCGGCCGCCGAGAAGGGCGGCTACGAGACCTTCATGGCCAAGGAGATCCTCGAGCAGCCCAAGGCCGTGGCGGACACCCTGCTGGGCCGCGTCGACGCCTCGGGCTCGCTCAAGCTCGACGAGATGCGGCTGACCGAGTCGGAGCTGCGCGACGTCGACAAGGTGGTCGTGATCGCCTGCGGCACGGCCTACCACGCGGGGATGGTGGCCAAGTACGCGCTGGAGCACTGGACCCGCGTGCCGTGCGAGGTGGAGCTGGCCAGCGAGTTCCGCTACCGCGACCCCGTCGTCGGCCCGCGCACGCTCGTGGTCGCGATCTCGCAGTCCGGCGAAACCATGGACACGCTCATGGCGCTGCGCTACGCGCGCGAGCAGGGTGCGCGGGTGCTGGCCATCTGCAACACGCAGGGGTCCACCATCCCGCGCGAGAGCGACGCCGTCCTCTACACGCACGCCGGACCCGAGGTCGCCGTCGCCTCCACCAAGGCGTTCCTCACGCAGCTGGTGGCGACCTACCTCGTAGCGCTCTACATCGCCCAGGTGCGCGGCGACAAGTTCGGCGACGAGATCGCCGCGGTGGTCCGCGACCTGGCCGACATGCCGCAGAAGATCGACCTCGTGCTCGACACCAGCGAGGAGATGAAGCAGCTCGCCGACGACCTCAAGGACGTCCGCTCGGTGCTGTTCATCGGCCGGCACGTCGGGTACCCGGTCGCGCTCGAGGGCGCGCTCAAGCTCAAGGAGCTCGCGTACATGCACGCCGAGGGCTTCGCCGCCGGCGAGCTCAAGCACGGCCCGATCGCGCTGCTCGAGGAGGGCGTCCCGGTCATCGTGGTGACGCCCTCGCCCGCCGGGCGCAGCGTGCTGCACGAGAAGATCGTGTCGAACATCCAGGAGGTGCGGGCCCGCGGCGCCCGCACGATCGTCATCGCGGAGGAGGGCGACGAGGCCGTCGTGCCCTACGCCGACCACCTCGTGCGCATCCCGGCCTGCCCCACCCTCCTGCAGCCGCTCGTGGCCACGGTGCCGCTCCAGGTGTTCGCCGCGGCGATGGCGGCGGCGAAGGGCCACGACGTCGACCAGCCCCGCAACCTGGCCAAGTCCGTCACGGTCGAGTGATCCGGCCCGCCGTGCGCGTCCCCGGGGTGGCAGGCTGACGGCGTGATCATCGGCATCGGCGCGGACGTCGTGAGCGTGTCCCGGTTCGCCGAGACGCTGCGCCGCACGCCCTCGATGCTCGACCGGCTGTTCACCGAGCACGAGCGCACCGGCGAGCAGGGCCACCCGCGGCCGCCCTCGTCGCTGGCCGCGCGGTTCGCCGCCAAGGAGGCCGTCGCCAAGGCGCTGGGCGCCCCGTACGGGCTGCGCTGGCACGACTGCGAGGTGGTGGCGGCCGACGACGGCCGCCCCTGGCTCGAGCTCCAGGGCACGGTCCTCGCCGCGGCGCAGGAGCAGGGGATCGACCGCTGGCACCTGTCGCTGAGCCACGACGGCGACCTCGCCGTCGCCTACGTCGTGGCGGAGCGGGCATGAGCCCGACCACGACCGCGCCGCGGCCCGCCACGGTCGCCCTCGACGTCGAGACGGTGCGCCGCGTGGAGGCCGAGGCGATGGCCCGCCTCCCCGAGGGCACGCTCATGGCCCGCGCCGCCACCGCGGTGGCCGTGTCCGCCGGCCAGATGCTGCGCGACCTGCTCGGGCGCGTCACCGGCGCGCGGGTGGTGCTCCTGGTGGGCGCCGGCGACAACGGCGGCGACGCTCTCCACGCCGGTGCCCGGCTGGCCACGCGCGGCGCCCGTGTGGACGCCCTGCTGGTGGCGGACCGGCACCACGAGGCCGGTGCCGACGCGCTGCGCCGCGCGGGCGGCCGGCTGCACGTCGTGGACGGCGACCTCGTCGCCGCGGCCGAGCTTGTGGCGGCGGCCGACCTGGTGGTGGACGGGGTCCTCGGGATCGGCGGGCGCGGTGCGCTGCGCGAGCCGGCCGCCACGCTGGCGGCTGTGGCGCGCGAGACCGACGCGTCCGTGCTCGCCGTCGACCTGCCCAGCGGCGTCGACGCCGACACCGGCGTGGTGGAGGACGCCGACCGCGCGGTGCGCGCGGACCGCACGGTGGTCATGGGCGCGCTCAAGCCCGGGCTGCTGGTGGGGGAGGGCGCGCGACTGTCCGGCGACCTCGAGGTGGTCGACATCGGGCTCGACCTCGGCGGCCTCGACCCCGCGCGCACGCTCGTGCTCGTCGACGACGAGCTGGCCGCCTCGGTCCTCGCCCGTCCCGGTGCCGGCGACGACAAGTACACCCGCGGCGTCGTCGGGCTCTCCACCGGCTCCGAGCGCTACCCCGGCGCGGCCATCCTGTCCACGGCCGGCGCGCGCCACGGCACCGCCGGCTACGTCCGCTACAGCGGGCCGGCCCACGCCGAGGTCGTCCGCGCCTGGCCCGACGTCGTCGCCAAGCCCGGCCGGGTGGGCGTGGCGGGCCGCGCGCAGTGCTGGGTCGTGGGCTGCGGGCGCGGCACGGACGAGGACGCGCGGCTGGCGATCCTCGACGCCGCGGCGCCCCCGACGCCGCTGGTGCTCGACGCCGACGCGCTGACCCTGCTCGCCGAGGACGCCGAGGTGCGCGCCGCGGTGATCTCGCGGCCCGGCGTCACGGTGCTCACGCCGCACGACGGCGAGCTGGCCCGGCTGGCCGGGGGCCGGGTGGGCCCGGACCGCCTCGCCGCCGCCCGCGAGGTGGCGGACGCCTACCGCGCGGTGGTGCTGCTCAAGGGCTCCGCCACGGTCGTGGTGGCGCCGGACGGCCCTTCGTACGTGGCGGTGGCCGCCCCGCCGGAGCTGGCCACGGCCGGCACCGGCGACGTGCTGGCCGGCGTGCTGGGCTCGCTGCTCGCCGGCGTGCAGGCGCGGGGACAGGTGGACCCGGCCTCGGCGGCCCGGGTCGCCGGCGCGGCGGCGCACGTGCACGGTCTGGCCGGTGCCCTGGCCGCCCGCGGCGGTCGCCCGGTCGCCTCGCCCGACGTCGCCGCCGCCCTGCCCGAGGCGGTGGCCCGGCTGCGTGCGGCCCGGCCCGCGGGGGCCTGAGCCGCCCGCCCGGCCCCGCGGGACGCCGTAGGACAGACTGGACAGGTGAGCGGACGCGAGGAGGCGACCGCCGGGCCCGCCGTGGCGGCCCCGGCCCCGCCCTACGCCGGCGCCTGGACCCCGGCGGCCCTGGCCCGCGGGGCCGTGGCCGCCGTCGACCTCGACGCCCTGCGCCACAACGTGGCCACCGTCCGCGCGCGGGCCGGCGTCGACGTGCTCGCCGTGGTGAAGGCCGACGCCTACGGCCACGGGCTGGTGCCCTGCGCGCGGGCCGCGCGGGAGGCCGGCGCCACGTGGCTGGGCGTGGCCCTGCCGGAGGAGGCCCTGGCGCTGCGCGCGGCCGGGGTCGAGGGGCCGGTGCTGGCCTGGCTCGGCGTGCCGGGCTCGCCGTGGGCGGCCTGCCTCGAGCACGACGTCGACGTGTCGGTGCCCGCCCTGTGGGCGCTCGAGGAGGTCGTGGCGGCCGCGGCAGCCACGGGCCGGCGCGCACGGCTGCACCTCGAGGCCGACACCGGGCTCTCGCGCAACGGCGCCACGGCGGCCGACTGGCCGGCCCTCGTGTCGGCGGCGCGCGCCGCCGAGGTCGCGGGCGCGGTGGAGGTGGTGGGGGTCTGGTCGCACCTCGCCTGCGCCGACGAGCCGGACCACCCCTCGGTGGCCCGGCAGGTGGCCGCGTTCGAGCGGGCGCTGGAGCTGGCCGCGGGCGCGGGGCTGCGGCCCCGGGTGCGCCACCTCGCCAACTCGGCCGCGGCGCTGGCCGTGCCTGCTGCCCGCTACGACCTGGTCCGCCTGGGCATCGCGATGTACGGGCTCTCGCCCGGCGAGGGGGTCGGGTCCGGCCCGGCGCTCGGGCTGCGCCCGGTGATGTCGCTGCGGGCCCGGCTCGCCGCGGCCAAGCGCGTCCCGGCCGGGTCCGGGGTGTCCTACGGGCACATCTACACGACCTCGGCAGAGACGACCCTCGCGCTCGTGCCGCTCGGCTACGCCGACGGCGTGCCGCGCGCGGGCAGCAACGCCGGCCCGCTGCGCGTGGCCGGGTCCGACCGCACGGTGGCCGGCCGCGTCTGCATGGACCAGCTGGTGGTCGACGTCGGCGAGGACGACGTGCGCGCCGGCTACGAGGTCGTGCTCTTCGGCGCCGACGGTCCCTCGGCCGACGACTGGGCCCGTGCGTGCGGCACCATCGGGTACGAGATCGTCACGCGCATCGGTCCGCGCGTGCCGCGGGTGCACCTGGGGGTGAGGACGTGAGCGGTGCGGAGCTCGCCCGCGCGCCGTCGAGCCCCGGCCGGGTCGCCGGCCTGGTCGGCGCGCTGGGCGCGGCCGCGGCCGTGGGGGCGGCGATCGGCGTCGCGACGGAACGGGTGGTGGTGCGGCGCGCCCTGCGCCCGGACACCGAGCGCGACGAGCCGTTCGGCGGGCTGCGCGGCCGCGTGGTCCCGGTGATCGCCTCGGACGGCACGTCGCTGCACGTCGAGGTGGAGGACCCGCCGGAGGGATCGCTGGCCGACCGCTCCGGCGACGGGCTCACCGTCGTGTTCTCGCACGGCTACGCGCTCGAGCAGGACTCCTGGCACTACCAGCGCCGCGACCTGCGGGCGCTGGGCCGCCTGGTGTTCTGGGACCAGCGCAGCCATGGGCGCAGCGGTCGGGGGCCGGCCGACAACGCCACCATCGACCAGCTCGGGCACGACCTCGCGGCGGTCATCCGCGCCACCGCCGCGACCGGTCCGCTCGTGCTGGTGGGCCACTCGATGGGCGGCATGACCGTGATGTCCTACGCCGCGCTGCACCCCGAGGAGTTCGGCGAGCGGGTGCGCGGCGTGGCCCTGCTGGCGACGAGCTCGGGCGGGCTGGCCGAGGTGCCGCTGGGGCTGCCGGCCCCGCTGGCCCGGGCGTTCCACAGCGCCGCCCCCGCGGTCGCGGGCCTGCTGGCCCGGCGCAAGGACATCGTCGAGCGCGGCCGCAAGGCGGGCAGCGACATCGCCTACCTGCTGACGAAGGTGTACTCGTTCGGGTCCAACGTGCCGCCGTCGCTCACCGGGTTCGTCCACCGGATGCTCTCGGCGACGCCGATCGACGTCGTCGCCGAGTTCCTGCCCACCCTCGAGACGCACGACAAGACCCGGGCGCTGGACTCGATCGGCCGGGTCGACACCCTGGTGATCGTCGGCGACTCGGACCTGCTCACCCCCAGCGAGCACAGCGACGAGATCGTGCGGCACGTGCCGGGCGCGGAGCTCGTGGTGATCCCCGGCAGCGGCCACATGGTGATGCTGGAGAAGTACCCCGAGGTCAACCAGCACCTGCGCGAGCTGGTGTCCCGGGTGCGCACCGGCCTGGCCCACGAGTCCGAGGAGACCGCATGACGTCGGTGGTCGTGCCCACCCGCGAGGCGATGCACGACCTCGGCGACCGCCTGGCCGGCGTGCTCCAGCCGGGTGACCTCGTCGTGCTCAGCGGCGGGCTCGGCGCGGGCAAGACGACGCTGACCCAGGGCATCGGGCGCGGCCTGCAGGTGCGTGGCGACGTCACCTCGCCCACGTTCGTCATCTCCCGGGTGCACCCCTCGACGGTCGCGGGTCCCTCGCTGGTCCACGTCGACGCCTACCGGCTCGGCTCGCTGGCCGAGGTGGACGACCTCGACCTCGAGGCCACGCTCGACTCCGCGGTCACCGTCGTGGAGTGGGGCGGCGGCGTGGTGGAGGGCCTGTCGGAGGACCGGCTGCTCGTGCACATCGACCGGGCGCCGGGCGACGCGTCGGACGACGTGGTGGGCGACGTTGACGAGCCGCGCGTGGTGACGGTCGCGGCGGTGGGACCGCGCTGGGAGGGCGTGGACCTCGACCCGCTGGTCGACGAGTCGCTCGGCGGCGTCGACCCGGAGCAGGCCGAGCCGGACGACCTCCTCGACCTGGAGCCCTGATGCTCGTCCTGGCCATCGACACGTCCTCGCCGGACGTCGTCGCGGCGGTCTTCGACGGCGCCGAGCTCCGGGTGGGCAGCACCCAGCAGGGGGCGCAGGCCCACGGCGAACTGCTCGCGCCCTCCATCGAGCACGTGCTGCGGGTCGCGGCCTCGGCGCCGGGCGACCTGAGCCACGTCGTGGTGGGCGTGGGACCGGGACCGTTCACCGGCCTGCGCGTCGGCCTCGTGACCGCCGAGGTGATGGCCGACGCGCTCGGCATCCCGGTGCTCGGCGTCTGCTCCCTCGACGTCGTGGCCGCGGGTGCCGTCGGGTCGGGCTGCGTCGACGGGCCGTTCGCCGTGGTCACCGACGCGCGCCGCCGCGAGGTGTACGTGGCGCGCTACGACCGCGACGGCCGGCGCACCGGTCCACCGTCGGTGGCGCGCGCCGCGGACCTGCCGGACGCCGTGCGCCGCGGGCCGGTCGTGGGCCCGGGCGCCGCCCTCTACCCCGAGTCGTTCTCCGACGTCCGCTCCACCGACGGCGTGGAGGCCGCGTGGCTCGGCGGTGTCGCGGTCGACGTCGTCCGCGACACGGGTGCGGTCGTGGCGCTCGACACCACGCCGCTCTACCTGCGCCGGCCGGACGCGGTCGAGGGCGCCGGGCGCAAGCGGGTGACCCCCTCGTGACCGCGACGCGCCGCATGCGGTGGTGGGACGTGCCCGAGGTCGCCGCGCTGGAGGCCGACCTGTTCCCGCACGACCCGTGGTCGGCCGAGCAGCTGTGGGGCGAGCTGGCCCACGTGCCGGAGACCCGCTGGTACGCCGTCCACGACGGGCCCGCGGGGATCGACGGCTACGTCGGCCTGCTCGCGGTGCCCCCGGAGGCCGACGTGCAGACCGTCGCCGTCGCCCGCGGCGCCCAGGGCTCGGGCCTGGGCCGCGCGCTGCTCGACGAGCTGCTGCACGAGGCGCGGGCGCGCGGGTGCACGCAGGTGTTCCTCGAGGTAGACGTCGACAACGCGGCCGCGATCGCGCTCTACGAGCGGGCCGGCTTCACCCGCGAGGGACGCCGCACCGACTACTACGGCCCGGGCCGGCACGCCCTGGTGATGCGCCGGCGCCTGGCCGAGGGGGGCCCGGCGTGAGCGACGGACCCCTGGTGCTCGGCATCGAGACCTCGTGCGACGAGACGGGCGTCGGCCTCGTGCGCGGCACGACGCTGCTCGCCGACGCCGTCGCCAGCTCCGTGGACGAGCACGCCCGCTTCGGCGGCGTGGTCCCCGAGGTCGCCAGCCGGGCGCACCTCGAGGCGATGGTGCCCACCATCCACCGCGCCTGCCGCACGGCGGGCGTGGCGCTGCGCGACGTCGACGCCGTCGCGGTGACGGCCGGCCCGGGGCTCGCGGGCGCGCTGCTCGTCGGCGTCGCTGCGGCCAAGGGGCTCGCGATCTCGCTCGGAGTCCCGCTCCACGGCGTGAACCACCTCGCGGCGCACGTCGCCGTCGACCAGCTGGAGAACGGCCCGCTGCCGGAGCCGACCCTGGCCCTGCTGGTGTCCGGCGGCCACTCCTCGCTGCTGCTCGTGCCGGACGTCACCGCCGACGTGCGCCCGCTCGGCGCCACGATCGACGACGCGGCGGGCGAGGCGTTCGACAAGGTCGCGCGCGTGCTCGGGCTGCCGTTCCCCGGCGGTCCCCACATCGACCGGGCCGCGGCCGAGGGCGTGGTGGAGCTGGACTTCCCGCGCGGGCTCACCTCGGGGCGGGACATGCAGCGGCACCGGTTCGACTTCTCCTTCAGCGGGCTGAAGACCGCGGTGGCCCGGTGGGTCGAGGCGCGCGAGGCGTCCGGCGAGCCGGTGCCGGTGGCCGACGTCGCCGCCTCGTTCCAGGAGGCGGTCGTCGACGTGCTCACCCGCAAGACGCTGCTCGCGTGCACCGAGCTCGGGGTCGACCACCTGGTGATCGGCGGCGGCGTCGCCGCGAACTCCCGCCTGCGCGCGCTGGCCCAGGAGCGGTGCGACGCGGCGGGCGTGGTGCTGCGCGTGCCCCGGCCGGGCCTGTGCACGGACAACGGCGCGATGGTCGCCGCGCTGGGGGCGGAGATGGTGCGACGGGGCCGGGCGCCGAGCGGCCTGGACCTCCCGGCAGACTCGTCGCTGCCCGTCACCGAGGTCGCCGTCCGCGGAGGAGAGCGATGATCGTCCGCATGTGGGAGGCCACGATCGCCCCGGGCCGCTACGACGAGGCGGTCGAGTGGGTGCGCCGCGACCTGGTGAAGCGGGCGCTGTTCACCGCCGGCTGCATGGCGGCCGAGATCCTGGTGCACGAGGGCAGCCCCGCCTCGGTGGTGCTGCTGACCCGCTGGGACGTCGCCCCCGTGTTCGCGGAGGGCCCGCCCGACGGGATGTTCGTGCGCGCCCGGGCCCAGCACCTGCAGACGCTGCGTCCCGACATCGCCTGACCCGGCGCCGGGAGCTCAGGCGGCGCGCTCGCGCACCACCCGGGCCACGTCGAGGCGGCGCACCGCGCGCACCGCGGGCCACAGCGAGGCCGCGGCGGCCAGCAGCACGCCGAGCGCGGCGAGCGCCATGGCCCACCACCCGAGGTCGAGGCGCAGCACGAACAGGTCGCTGCTGAACAGCGCCAGGAACCGGTCCGCCGCGACGTACCCGAGCACCAGGCCCACCGGGATGCCGAGCAGCGTGGCCACCAGGTTCTCGGTGGCGAGGGTCTCGCCCACGCGGCGCATCGGCACCCCGGCCGCGCGCAGGGTGGCCAGCTCGTTGGTGCGCTCGACGACGTTGACCGCCATGGTCACGTAGACGATCGCGAGGGCCAGCACGCCGCCGAGGGCGACCATGACCCCGATGAACACCCAGAACAGCCCGAGGTACGCGTCGAGCGAGCTGACGAAGGCCTGCTCGTCGGAGTAGGCGACGACGCCGTCGAGCCGGCTGATGGTGGTGCGCATCGTGTCGCGGTCGGTGCCCGGAGCGAACCCCACGAGGTAGGTCGAGGCCGCCGTCGGGCCCAGCGCCGCGGAGGCGACGTCGTCGGTCGCGTAGAGGTTGGTGCCCAGCGGCTCGTCGACGAAGCCCACCACGGTCTCCCGGGCGGTGGTGCCGGCCGCGGCGGTGACGGTGACCGTGTCGCCCGCGGCGATGCCGAGCTTCTCGGCCATCGGCGCACCGGCCAGCACGCCGTTCGCGGGCAGCGACGTCCACGAGCCGTCGGTGGACAGGAAGCCGTGCATGACGGTGGCCGGCACGAACCCCTGGAGCGCGGTCGAGTACGTCGCGCTCCCCGAGGACACCGTCACCGGGCCGATCACGGACGGCTCCACCGTCTGCACCCCGGAGGTGCCGCGCAGTGCGGTGCCTACCTGCGCGGACTGCGCGGGGTCGACGGTGACGGTGGCGTCCTGGCGCTCGATGTCGTCGTACTGCAGGCGCAGGGCCGACAGCATGCTCGTCATCATGCCGACCGAGGCGAGCACGAGGATCAGGGCCAGCACCGACCCGAGCGCCGTGGCCGCCGTGCGGCGCCGGCTGCGGGTGACGTCGCGCAGCGCCATGCGCGTGGCGGTGGGCAGCGCGCGCATCGAGGACACCGCGCGGCCCCACCAGCCGGGCTCGCGGACCGCGGACTCGTTGCGCATCGCCGCCGCAGGGGCGGTGCGGGCGGCGGTGAGGGCCGGGGCGAACGCGCCGAGGACGCCGACGCCGAGCCCCGCCGCGAGTCCGACCACCGCCAGCCACGGATGCTGGGTGACCACCGTGTCCGGGATGCCGAGGGACGTGGTGTAGGCCTGGGTGACCACGCCGGTGGCCAGCACGCCGAGGACCACGCCCGCCACGGCGCCGACCAGCCCCACGAGCAGGCCCTGGAGCAGGTAGTGGCGCACGACCCGGCCGCGCCGGGCGCCGGACGCCATGAGCGTGCCGATCACGGGCCGCTCGGAGCGGACCCGGCGCGCGAGCAGCACGTAGGCCGCCACCGCGGCGGCGGTGAGGAACAGGGCCGGGAAGGCCAGCGACATCTGCTGGAAGCCGTCGAGGTCGAGCTGCAGCGTCGCGGGCGAGGGCTGCTCGGCCTGGGTGGTGACGTCGGTGGCCCCGGCCGCGGTCATCGCCGCGGACACCGCCCCGGCGGCGGGGTCGCCGGTGCCCCCGGGCAGCAGCACGGACACCTGGTTGGGGCCGGTGCCCGACCACGCCTCCAGCGAGCTCTCGGGCGCGAAGACCACCGCGAAGGAGTGCGGGTCGGAGAGCACGTCCTGACGGCTGCGCGCGGGCCAGACGTACTCCGCGGAGACCGCGACCCCGCGGACCGTCACCGTCTGCCAGCGGCCGGCGCCGTACACCTGGAGGGTGTCGCCCGGGACGAGCCCGAACGTCTCGGCGGCGTGGGTCTCGACCAGGACGCCGGTCGGGTCGTCGGGGCTCAGGTACCGGCCCTGCGTGACCTCGACGGCGTTGACCGCGGGCTGGGCGTCGGCCGGCATGCCGACCACCCGGCCCACGAGCTTGGTGCCGTCGATGAGCATCGGCGGGTCGACTTGGGTGCGCACGGCGGTCGCGCTGGCACCAGCCGCGGTGGCCGCCTTCGCGACGGCGGCGGGGTCGCCGCCGGTGGCGAACAGGTCGCCGAAGTGAAGCCGGTCGTAGGTGCGCTGGTAGGAGCCGCTGAGGTTGTCGAACGCGCCGGCGCTGGCGATGAACAGGCCGACGCCGAGCATGATGGTGATCGCGACGGCGACGACCTGCGCGCGCTGGCGGCGCAGGTCGCGCAGGGCCTTGCGGGTGCTCACACGCATGGCCGGCTCACCACGCCACGTCGGCCGCGTCGGCCGGTGCGTCGTTGCGCTGCACGGACTCCACCCGCCCGTCGACGACGGTCACCACCCGGTGGGCGATCCGCGCCACCGAGGCGTTGTGGGTGACCATCACGACCGTGCGGCCCTCGCGGTTGCTCTCCTGGAGCAGGCTGAGGATCTGGCGCCCGGTGGTGGTGTCGAGGGCGCCGGTGGGCTCGTCGGCGAGCAGCAGGTCCGGCTCGGTGGCCAGCGCCCGCGCGATCGCCACGCGCTGCTGCTGACCGCCGGAGAGCTGCGCCGGGAAGTGGTCCATCCGGTCGCCGAGGCCCACCCGCTCGAGCAGCTCGGGCACCCGCTCGATGCGGCCGCTGTCGGTGAGCTCCACGATCAGCTCGACGTTCTCGCGCGCGGTGAGAGTGGGGATCAGGTTGAAGAACTGGAACACGAACCCCACGTGCCGACGGCGGAACTCGGAGAGGTCGGCCGGGTCGCGGCCGGACAAGGTCTCGCCGGCGACCACCACCTCGCCGGAGGTGGCCGACTCGATGCCGCCCACGATGTTGACCATCGTCGTCTTGCCCGAGCCGGACGGGCCGAGGACGACGACGAGCTCGCCGGGCTCGATCTCGAGGTCGATCCCGCGCAGCGCGGACACCTGCGCGTCGCCGGTGCCGTAGGTCTTCGTGACGTCGCGCAGCGACAGCCCTCCGGTGGTCACGGTCGCGGTCGCCTGCGGCGTGGTCATGGAGCCTCCGGGATGAAGACGCCGTGCGTGTAGGCGGCGACGGCGTCGGCGGCCCAGCGGCCCATGCCGCCGGGGGTGAGCGGGTCGACGCCGAGGACGTCGGCCACCTGGTCGCGCAGGAGCACGAGCGCGAGGTCGTTGACGAGCAGGAACGCGGCGCGCACCGCGGGGTCGTCGGTGGGCCGCATGACCCCGGCCGCGGCGAGCTGCTCGGTCACCGCGAGGGTGAGCGCGAACCACCGCCGGAACAGCTCGAGCCCCGCCGGCTCCCCGCCCAGCAGGAGCCGGCGCAGGTAGGCGGGCAGGGCGGAGCCCGGGGGCAGGTAGCCGAGCATCAGCTCGGAGAAGCTGGCGGTGGCGCGGCCCTCGGTGAGCATGCCGGGGTCCTCGGCCATCCGGGCGAGCATGTCGTCGAAGAGCCCCGCGACGTGGGCGTCGACCGCGGCCCGCAGGCCCTCCTTGGACCCGAAGTGGTGCAGCACCAGGGCGGGGGACACACCGGCCGCGGCGGCGATGGCGCGCACCGTCACCGCGTCGACGCCGTGGGCCGCGAACAGCTCGAGCGCGCGGTCGCGGATGAGGGCCCGCGCCGTGAGGTCGGACGGCTCGTCGGCTGAACGCATGTTCAGCACACTAAACGATTGTTCAGTCCGAGGGAAGCCCCTCTCCGTTCGCGGTCGGCCGGTGGGCCGCGGGGGCCCGCCGGGCGGCCGCGGCGCCCGGGGTAGCCTCCGCGCGTGACCGGCCTCGTGGAGCTGCTCGACTCCGGCCCGGGCGTGCTCGACGGCGGCCTGGCCTCCGAGCTGGTGGCGCGCGGGCACGACCTGTCCGGGGCGCTGTGGTCGGCGCGGCTGCTGCGCGACGACCCGGGCGCGATCCGCGAGGTCCACCGCACCTACTTCGACGCCGGCGCCTCGGTGGGGATCTCGGCGTCCTACCAGGCCTCGCGCTCGGGCTTCGCCCGCGACGGGCTCGAGGCCGCGGAGGCCGACCGGCTCCTGGCGCTCTCGGTGCGGCTCGTGCGCGAGGCCCGCGATGAGGCCCGGGCCGGGCAGCCGATGCTGGTGGCGGCCTCGGTGGGCCCCTACGGCGCGACCCGCCACGACGGCAGCGAGTACCGCGGGCGGTACGGCGTCGCGCACGAGCAGCTGGTCGCCTTCCACGCCGAGCGGCTCGAGGTGCTCCTCGACGCCGGCCCGGACCTGCTGGCGGTCGAGACCGTGCCCGACGTCGACGAGGTCCGCGCCGTGGTCGAGGCGCTCGACGTCGTGGGCAGCACGCTGCCCGCGTGGTTGAGCCTGTCGTGCGCGGACGACGCGACCACCTGCGCGGGCCAGCCCGTGGAGGACGCGGTGGCCCTGGTGGCGGCCAGCGACCGCCTGCACGCGGTGGGGGTCAACTGCACCGCGCCGGAGCACGTCGAGGGCCTGGTGCGGCGGATCCGCGCGGCGGCGCCCGCGCTGCCGGTGGTCGTGTACCCGAACGCCGGGCGGGTGTGGGACGCCGAGGCGTCCGAGTGGCTGGGCGACGGCTCGGACCTGCTGCCCCGCAGCGCGGTGCGCGACTGGTACGCCGCCGGGGCCACGCTCGTCGGCGGCTGCTGCGGGCTCGGCCCGGCCGCGGTGGCCGACGTCGCCGCCGTCGCGGAGCAGGCGGCGCGCGCGACCGGCTGAGCCCCGCCCTCGGGGCGCGGACCCGGCGGTGTCCTAGCTGAGGCGTTCGAGGACCATGGCCATGCCCTGGCCGCCGCCGACGCACATGGTCTCGAGGCCGATCTGCTTGTCGTGGTGGGTCAGGGAGTGGATCAGGGTGGTGGTGATGCGGGCGCCGGTCATGCCGAAGGGGTG
>WGLY01000008.1 GCA_016125335.1 Frankiales bacterium | reverse complement strand
GACATGCGCGACCTGACCCAGGCCGACTGCGACGAGGTCGCCCTCAAGCTCAACACCCGCCCACGCGAGACCCTCGGCTGGAAGACTCCCCGACAGGCACTCGACCGAGTGCTCGGTGCAACAGCCGCCTGAACCCGCCGCGCCGGATCCGCGCGTTCGGGCAGTAACGACGAGTCAGAGTCCGGGGGCGCCCCAGACGGCGAACCAGCGCGAGGTCTCCGGCTCGATCCGCAGGTCGTTCTTGACCAGGTCGCGCACCTGGATCTCGAGCAGGTTGTCGCGCCGCTGCACCGGCGTCCCCTCGAGGGTGCTGCCCGTGCCCGCCTGCGGCGCGAACGGGTAGAAGGTGCCCTGCTTGAACAGGTACACCAGGCCCAGGGTGCGCGTGCCGTCGGTGAACGACACCAGCGAGCAGAGCAGGGTGGGGCCGAAGCCGGAGTCGGCCAGGGTCGAGTTCACCGCGTGCAGGTCGGTCACCAGGCCGGGGACGTCGGGCGGGTCGGTGCGCACGACGAGCCAGGTGTAGCCGAACGAGTCGACCTCGGCCTCCACGCGGGGACCGCCGTCGACGTCGAGCAGTTGCTGCACCTCGGCCTGGACGTCGGCGAACGCACGGCCCTCCGGCGCGCGGAACGCGACCGAGCCGGTGCCCGTGGGCAGGAAGTCCATCGAGGCCTGGAGCGTGATGGCCGCCGAGGGCAGCGCGAAGAGCTGGTCGAGGTCGGGCTTGACCGGCTTGCTGCGCCCGAGGATCGAGTCGAGGAACCCCACGCGCCCAGGGTGCCTCATCCGGACCGGCGCCGACGACCCGGCCGCCCTGCGAGCACCCGGCGGGCCGGCATCCGGCTCGTGCCCAGGCGACCCGCGCGAGGGCTCACGGCACGTCGACGACGAGGAAGGTGAACTCGCGGCCGTCCGGCGCGGTCCGCCGGCTCTCCTCGTACGCCGGGCCCGCGACCTCGCGGACCACCTCGCGCCAGAACGGCGAGGCACCGGGGTTCTCCTCGAGGAAGGAGATCGACCAGCGGCCGGGGCGCGAGCGGAGCACGTCGAGGGCCGCGCGCCGCCCGACGCCGAGGCGGCGCAGGCCCCGCATCACGAAGAACGAGTGCACGAACGAGGAGCCGTCGTCGAAGGGCCGGGTCAGCACGAACCCGGCCGGCAGCCCGTCGTGCAGAACCAGCAGCGCCTCGAACCCGGGCTCGGACCGCCACCGCTCGATGCGCCGGTCGGCGAAGCCGCCGTCGTCGTCGGGCAGCTCGCCGGTGACCTCCGAGAGGTCGTGCCGCTCGAGCTGCACGAGCCGCTCGAGGACCGGCCAGGACCGGTCGTCGACGGGGACGAGCTCGACGTCGACGCCGCCCGACGTCCCGGTGCCCCCGCTCACAACGCGGGGCTCAGCGCTGGCCGAGCTGCGTGGCGATCTGGGCCAGCTGCTCGAGCCGCCGCTCCAGCGGCGGGTGCGTGGAGAACAGCGTCGCCATCGACATCTTGCCGGCGACGGCCGGGGCGAACGCGAACGCCGAGACGGCCTCCATCGAGCGCAGGTCGCGGTCCGGGATGCCGGAGATGTCGCCGGTGACCTTCTGCAGCGCGGTCGCCAGGGCGGTCGGGTTGCCGGTGAGCAGCGCGCCGGTGCGGTCCGCGGACAGCTCGCGGTAGCGGGAGAGCGCGCGCGTGAGGAGGAACGAGATCACGTAGACGGCGATGCTCACGAGCATCACGACGGCGAAGACCACCGCGGCGTTCTGGTCGCGGTTGTCGCGCCCGCGCGTCATGCCGCCCCACATCCACATGCGGGTGAGCAGCCCGGCGAGCACGCCCGCGAAGGACGCGACGGTCATGACGGTGACGTCGCGGTGCGCGATGTGCGAGAGCTCGTGGGACAGCACGCCCTCGAGCTCCTCGACCTCGAGCCGGCGCAGGATGCCCGTGGTCACGCACACGACGGCGCGCTTGGGCGTGCGCCCGGTGGCGAACGCGTTGGGGATGTCGGTCTGCGCGACCGCGACGCGCGGCTTGGGCATGTCCGCGAGCGCGCACAGCCGGTCGATGACGGCGTGCAGCTGGGGCGCCTGCTCGGGGGTGACCTCGACGGCGCGCATCGCGGCCATCGCCATCGTGTCGCTGAAGTACCACTGGAAGAACAGCCCGCCGCCCGCGATGAGCAGGACGAACCAGGTCTGGACGCCGAGGGCGATGAGCACCGCGGCGAGCACCACGTAGAGCAGCCCCAGGCCGAACATCGTCCCGACCATGCGCGAGACGAGACCCCGGTCTGCGGCGTACCGCGTCCTGGCCACGGTGCAGTCCTCCCTCTGGGCCGGGGCTGCGCCCGGTCCTCTCCCCCGTCAACGTCGACGGACCGGCCGATCGTTCCGTGCGCCCCCGCGCGCGAAACCTCGCCCGGAGCGAACACGCGCCGCACCGGCGGCCCGCCCGGCTCGTGGACGGGTCCGCCGAGCCGGACGGGCCGAGTCGGGCGGCGTCGCCGGCCCGGGGGTCAGCCCGGGATCAGGCCGTCCTCGTTGAGCATCGCGAGGATGTCCTCCTCGGTGGCGTCGGCGAACGGCAGGATCACCGCCGACTCCTCGAGGCTGTCCTCGGGCGGCCGGACGCCGACGCTGCGGACGCGCTCGAGCAGCGCGTCGAGCGCGCCGCGGACGTCGCCGTCCGGGCTGCGCAGCGCGCTCTCGAGCTCGCCGTCGAGCCGGTTGATCTCGTCGAGCTGGTCGTCGGGGACCTCGAACTGCCCCTCGCCCAGGATCCGGATGAGCATGGGAACCCCCTTCGCGGACTAGGCCTGCGACTCGCCCGCCGGCGGCGCGGGTGCCTCGGCGGGAGCCTCGATGGCCGGGGCCGGCGCGGCCCCGGAGACCTCGGCCCGCAGGGCGGCCAGCTGCGTCTCGACGTCGTTGCCGCTCGCCATCCGCTCGAGCTCGAGGGTGATGGAGTCCTTGCTGGTGCCGGTGGCGTCCTCGAGCGCGCCCGAGGCCAGCAGCTCGTCGATGGCCTGCCCGCGCGCCTGGAGCTGCGCGGTCTTGTCCTCGGCGCGCTGGATCGCCATGCCGACGTCGCCGAGCTCCTCGGAGATCCCGGAGAACGCCTCGTTGATCTTCGTCTGCGCCTCGGCGGCCGAGTAGGTGGCCTTGATGGTCTCCTTCTTCGTGCGGAAGGACTCCACCTTCGCCTGGAGGCGCTGGCTGGCCTGGACGAGCTTCTCCTCCTGGTCGGCGAGCTGGGCGTGCTGCGCCTGCAGGTCGGTGATCTGGGTGGCCAGCCCGGACCGGCGGGTGAGCGCCTCGCGGGCGAGGTCCTCGCGACCGCCGGCGAGCGCGGCCTTCGCCTGGCCCTCCAGCTTGTCGCTCTGCTGCTGGAGCTGGGTGAGCTGGAGCTCGAGGCGCTTGCGGCTCGTCGCCACGTCGGCGACGCCGCGGCGCACCTTCTGAAGCAGCTCGAGCTGCTTCTCGTAGGAGTAGTCGAGCGTCTCGCGCGGGTCCTCCGCCTTGTCCAGCACCTTGTTGGCCTTGGACTTGAAGATGAGGGTGAAGCGCTGCCAGAGGCCCATCGCGGGCGCCCCCTTCGTCGGCGTCGGTGGCACGGCTGCCCTGCCGTGCGCCTCCAACTTATCCGCCGCGCGTGCGGCTGTCGCCCGGCATCCGGGCCGCCGGGCCCGGCCTCTCCGGTCGGACGGCCCGGGCGCCGGCCGTAGGGTGGGGCCCGTGTTCCGCCGCAAGCCGACCGAGGCCTCCCCCACCGACACCGCCACCGTCACCGCGGGCAAGGGCCGTCCGACGCCCACGCGCAAGGAGGCCGAGGCCGCCCGCAAGGCCGCGCTGGCCGGCACCACCGACCCCAAGTCGGCGCGCAAGGCGGCCCGCGACGCGGAGCGCCAGATCCGGTTCGAGGCGCAGGCCGCGCTTCGGTCCGGCGACGAGCGGCGGCTGCCCTCGCGCGACCGCGGACCCATCAAGGCCCGCGTGCGGGACCTCGTCGACGGGCGGATCAGCCTGGGCGAGCTGTTCATCCCGGTCGCCGTGCTCGTGCTCGTCCTCGGGTTCGTGCGGGTCGAGGTGCTCCAGGTCGTGCTGATCTGGGTGTGGCTGTTCATGATGATCGGCGTCGTCGTCGACTCCGCCGTGATCGCCCTGCGGGTCCGCAGCACGCTGAAGTCGGAGTTCCCCGACGCCGACCCCAAGGTCACCGCGACGCGCGACGACCGCGGGCGCGAGGTCTACGGCACCAAGGGCACGGCGCTCTACGGCGTGCTGCGCGGCCTCCAGATCCGCAAGCTGCGGCTGCCCCCGCCCAAGGTGCGCTGGAACGGCCAGCCCAAGCCGCCCAAGGCCGCGAAGGCCTGACCCGGCGACCCGCCCGCCGCCGGACGGCTCGGCCGCGCCGAGCCCCGCGAGCCGTCGTCGGGCACCCGGCATAGGGTCGCGGCCATGGAGCATCGATACCTCGGCCGCAGCGGCCTCAAGGTCAGCGAGATCTCGTACGGCAACTGGATCACCCACGGGTCGCAGGTGGAGGAGGACGCCGCCGTCGCGTGCGTGCACGCGGCGCTCGACTCCGGCGTCACGACCTTCGACACCGCGGACGTCTACGCCGCCACCCGCGCCGAGGAGGTCCTCGGACGGGCGCTCAAGGGCCAGCGCCGCGAGGGCCTCGAGATCTTCACCAAGGTCTACTGGCCGACCGGTCCCGGGCCCAACGACCGCGGCCTGTCGCGCAAGCACATCCACGAGAGCATCAACGGCTCGCTGCGCCGGCTGGGCACCGACTACGTCGACCTCTACCAGGCCCACCGCTACGACCACGAGACCCCGCTCGAGGAGACGCTGCGCGCGTTCGACGACCTCGTCCGCGCGGGCAAGGTGCTCTACGTCGGCGTCTCCGAGTGGGACGCCGCGCAGATCCGCGAGGCCGTCGAGATCGCCGACCGGATGGGCTTCGACCGGCTGATCTCCAACCAGCCGCAGTACTCCATGCTCTACCGCGTCATCGAGGCGGAGGTCGTGCCCACCAGCGTGGAGCTCGGCCTCGGCCAGATCGTGTGGAGCCCCATCGCCCAGGGCGTGCTCACCGGCAAGTACCTCCCGGGCCAGCCCCCGCCCGAGGGCTCGCGCGCCACCGACCCCAACGGCGGGCAGTTCACCGAGCGGCTGCGCACCGAGCCGATCCTCACCGCGGTGCAGGGGCTGCGCCCCCTCGCGGAGCAGGCCGGCCTCACGATGGCCCAGCTCGCCGTCGCGTGGGTGCTCCAGCACGACTTCATCTCCTCGGCGATCGTGGGCGCCACGCGTCCCGAGCAGCTGCTCGACAACGTGAAGGCCAGCGGGGTGCGGCTCGAGGACGACCTCATGGCCGCGATCGACGGCGTGCTGGGCGACGTCGTGCTGACCGACCCCCGGCGCACCGTCTCGCCGGCGACGCGGCCGTGAGCACCTGGACCTGGCGCTACGAGCGGGCCGACGGCTCGCCCGCAACCGCGCTGCCGCCCGGGCTGCCCGAGGGCTTCCCCGCGCAGTCCGACGCGGAGAGCTGGATCGGCGAGGAGTGGCGCACCCTGCTCGACGCCGGCGTCGACGCCGTGAGCCTGCTCGAGGACGACCGCGCGGTCTACGGCCCGATGAGCCTGCACCCGCCGGCCTGACGCCGTCCCCGGGACCCCCTGGCCGACCCTGGTCCGCCGGGGGGTCCCGCGCGTGTACGGTGAGGCCCACAACTGAACATCACGTGCCTGACGTCCAGGGGAAGCCGGTCCGAACCCGGCGCTGAACCCGCAACCGTAGGCCGTTCCGCGCGGACACCCGTGCGGCGACGGCGAGCCGGAGCACCTGGCGGGCGCGAGAGGCTCACCCCGTCGAGGTCTACGGCAGGAGCCCGGACCGTTCCCGGTCCACCCGTCTCGCGCCCCTCGCTCCGGTCCTCGACCGGGTCGGGGGGCGTCGCACGTGCCACCCCGGGGAGCTGTCCGGACCGTCTGGTTCGTAACCGCTCACCGGAAAGGACCCCCTGTGGTCGTCACCCGAGGCCGGCACCGCGCCGGCTCCGCCGCAGCCGTGCTCACGGCCGCGGCAGCCGTCGCGCTCGCGGCGTCGCTCCCGCTCGCCCCCGCCGCGCAGGCGGCCACCCGCTCCGCCGCCCCCGTGCAGGTGGGCCTGTTCGGCAGCCAGGACCCCACCTACGACGGCGTGTTCCGCCAGTCGCTGGCCCTGCTGGCCTACGCGGCCGCCGGCACCACCCCGCCCGCCGACGCGGTGCACTGGCTGCTGGCCCAGCAGTGCGCCGACGGCGGGTTCGAGGCCTTCCGGGCCGACCCCGCCGCCGCCTGCTCCCCGTCGGACCCGGCGACCTACTCCGGGGAGGACACCAACTCCACCGGCATGGCGTCCGTGGCGCTGCGCGCCCTCGGGCACGGGGCCGAGGCCGACCGCGCGCTCGGCTGGGCGCTGGCCGCGCAGCGGCCCGACGGCGGGTTCCCCTACTTCGCCGGCGGCGACTCCGACGCCAACTCCACCGCGGTGGTCCTGTTCGCGACGGGCTCGGCGGGTCGCACGCCGTCGGCCGTCGCGAGCGGCGGGCCGTCGGCCGCGGACTTCCTCGCCTCGCTCCAGATCGGCTGCGACGGCGCGGCCACCGACGACGACGGCGGGTTCGCGTTCCAGGACTACGGCGCCGGGCTGACCGACAACGACGCGGCGAGCGTGCAGGCCACGCTCGCGCTCACCGGGGCGGCGCTGCCGCTGGCTGCCGCCACGGTGAGCACCGACGTCCCCCGCCAGACCTGCACCCCGGCACCCGTCGCCACGAGCGACTCCCCCGCCGCGCTGGGAGCCGGCCACATCGCCCGGGTGCTCGACGCCTTCGGCGGCGCGATCCCGCAGTTCGACTACTCGACCGGCGCCCGCCGGCCGGGCACCGTGTCGGCGGGCGACACCGCCTGGGCCGCCCTGTCGCTGGCCGCGGCCGGCGTGGGCCGCACGCAGCTCGACGCGGCGATCGCCACGCTGACCACGGCGACGGGGCTGCCCGCCGCCGGCCTGGCCAGCGGGTCCGCCGCGCCCTCGACCGCGTCCGGCTCGTCGACCGCCGCGGCGCTCGCTGCTCCGCACGCGAGGACCGCGACCGCCTCCTCCGACGAGCCGGGGCTGCTCGGCGTGGTCGCGCTCGCCGCGCACGCGGCCGGGGCCGCGAGCACCACCGTCGACGCCGCGGTCACCCGCATCGGCGCGACCATGCGCACCGCCGCGGCGACGGCGACGCCCACCCCGAGCGGCACCACCGCCTCGCCCTCGCCCTCGGCGTCGGGCACCCACGCCTCCCCCAACGACGACCCGGGCGACGCGGCCTCGCTGCCGCCCACGGGGGCGACACCGCTCACCGTGCCCCTGGGCGTCGGCGGCCTCGGCCTCATGGGGCTCGGCGCGCTGGTGCTGGCCTACGGCCGCCGCCGGGGGGCGCATTCGTGAGCGCCACCCGCCGACCGAGGGCCGCCGCCGCGCGCCGGCCGGCCCTCGTCGGCGTGCTCGCCGCGATCGCGGCGCTGCTGCTGCCCGCGGTCTGGGCCGCGCCGGCCCAGGCGGCGACCTACCGGTACTGGACGTACTGGTGGGGCAGCGGCACCGGGCCCGCGCACACCGGCTGGATGTTCGCCCCGCAGGGCCCGGCGTCGCACGGCGTGGCCGACACGTGGGTGCTCGGCTGGCGGTTCGCGACGTCCACCACCCGGGGCGGCACGCCGCCGCGCGCGCTGCCCGGGTACGCCGACCTCTGCCCGGGCACGAGCCCGCAGCAGGGCTCCGTGCGCGTCGCGCTGGTGATCGACTACGGCACCGCGGCCGACGCCCCGCCCGGCGAGCAGCCGCCCACGACGACAGCCGTACGGCGCGAGTGCCTCGTGCTGCCGGCCTCGCCCCGCCCCACCGGGGGCACGGCGCTGGCCGACGCCACGCCGCCCGTGGTCGTCCGGACCGACGGCAACGGGCTGATCTGCGGCCTGGACGGCTACCCCCGCACGGAGTGCGCGCCGGTCATCCCGGACCCGGCCCCCACCCCCACCCGCACCGCGACGCCGGCGCCCACCGCGGGCGGCGCAGGCACCGCCGCCGGCCGCTCGCCCACCGCCTCGGCCCGCCCGGCGTCCTCGCCCGCGGGGTCCCGCTCCCCGACGACGGCCGCCTCGTCGCCGGCGCGCAGCAGCACCTCGCCGACCGCACGAGCGACCGGCACCGCCGCGCCGGCCGCGACGGCAGCCGCCACGGCTGCCGGTGTCCCGCTCACCGGCGGCGAGCCGGCACCGAGCGCCACGCTGCCGGCCGTGGCCGGCGCGCCGCAGGGCTCCGCCGGCTCGACCTCGGGCGCCGGGCCGCTGGGCGTCGTCGCCGGGGTGGTGCTCGTCGGCGGGGTCGGGCTCGCCGCCTGGTGGAGCACCCGGCGCCCGGGCGGCGCGCCGTGAGCCGCCGGACCGCGCACGCCCTGGGCGAGCGCGCCCTCCCCCGCTGGACCCACCCGGGCGCGTGGTGGCTGTGGGCCCTGGGCCTGGCCACCGCCGCGAGCCGCACCACCAACCCGCTGCTGCTCGGCCTGCTCGTCGCCGTCGCCGGCCTCGTGGTGGCCCGACGCCGTCCCGACGCGCCGTGGTCGCGCTCGTACGCCGTCTTCCTCCGGCTCGGCCTCGTCGTGATCGCCGTGCGGGTGGCGTTCACGGTGGTGTTCGGCACCGGCATCGGCTCGCACGTGGTGGTCACGCTGCCGAGCGTGGCGCTGCCGGGCTGGGCCGAGGGGGTGGGCATCGGCGGCCCGGTCACCGCCGAGGAGGTCGTGCTCGCCGTCTACCAGGGCCTGGTGCTCGCGGCCATGCTCGCCTGCATCGGTGCCGCGAACTCCCTGGCCTCGCCCGCCCGCCTGCTGGCCAGCGTCCCCGCCGCGCTCTACGAGGTGGGCGTGGCCGTCGTCGTGGCGATGACCTTCGCGCCGCAGCTCGTCGGCGACGTCGACCGGGTGCGCACCGCGCGCCGGCTGCGCGGGCGGCCCGACCGCGGGGTGCGCGCCCTGGCCGGCTCGGTGATGCCGGTGCTCGAGGGCGCGCTCGAGCGCGCCGTCGACCTCGCGGCGGCGATGGACTCGCGCGGCTACGGCCGCACCGGCCCGGTGCCGGCGGCCACCCGGCGCGCGGCCTCGCTGCTCCTGCTGCTCGGCGTCGTGGGGGTGACCGTCGGCGTCTACGGGCTGCTCGACGCCGGCACGCCGGGCCCGGTCGCGCTGCCGCTGCTCGGGCTCGGGCTCGGCGCCGCCGCCGTCGGGCTGGTGCTCTCCGGCCGGCGCAGCGTGCGCACCCGGTACCGCCCGGACCCGTGGGCGCTGCCGGAGTGGCTCGTGGCCGCCAGCGGCCTGGTGCCCGCCGCGGTCGTCGTCGCCCTCTCGGTGCTCGACCCCGAGTCGCTCACCGGCCCGACGGCACCGCTCGGCTGGCCGGCGCTGCCGCTGGCCGTCGTGGTCGCGGTGCTGCTCGGCGCGCTGCCCGGCTGGGTCGCCCCCCGGCCGCCCGGCGCCGGTCTGCCGGCACGCGTCGTCGACGTCACCGTCGGCGCCGCGGCCGAGGAGGTGGCCGCGTGATCCGCTTCGAGGACGTCACGGTCACCTACGACGGCGCCACCGCACCGGTGCTCGCGCACGTGGACCTGCACGTGCCGGAGGGCGAGCTCGTCCTCGTCGTCGGGCGCACGGGCAGCGGCAAGTCGACGCTGCTGCGCTGCGTCAACGGGCTGGTGCCGCACTTCACCGGCGGCACGCTCCAGGGCCGGGTCACCGTCGCCGGCCGCGACACCCGGCTCCACCCGCCGCGCGAGCTGGCCGACGTCGTCGGCGTCGTGCCGCAGGACCCGATGTCCGGGTTCGTCACCGACGTCGTGGAGGACGAGCTGGCCTACGGCATGGAGTCGATCGGGCTGGCCCCCGACGTCATGCGCCGCCGGGTGGAGGAGACCCTCGACCTGCTGGGGCTCGCGGACCTGCGGCACCGGCCGCTGCGGGCGCTCTCCGGCGGGCAGCGCCAGCGCGTGGCGATCGGCGCGGTGCTCACGACGCACCCCCGGGTGCTCGTGCTCGACGAGCCCACCTCGGCCCTCGACCCCGGCGCGGCCGAGGAGGTGCTGGCCGCCCTCCAGCGGCTCGTGCACGACCTCGGCGTCACCGTGCTGCTGGCCGAGCACCGCCTCGAGCGCGTGGTGCAGTACGCCGACCGCGTCGTGGTGGTGGGCGGCCCCGGCGTGCCGCTCCAGGTCGGCCGGCCCGCCGAGGTTATGGCCACGGCCCCGGTCGCCCCGCCGGTGGTGGAGCTCGGCCGGCTCGCCGGTTGGGACCCGCTGCCGTTGTCGGTGCGCGACGCGCGCCGCGCCGCCGGCCCGCTGCGCGAGCGGCTCGAGCCCCTCGTGGACGACGCGGCCCGCCGCGCGAGGGCGGCCCTGCACGTCGTCGCCGGTGGGACCGCGCTGCGCGTGCGCGACGCCGTGGTGCGGCACGGGACGGTCCCGGCGCTGCGCGGGGTGTCCCTCACCGCCGACGGCGGGGAGATCGTCGCCGTCATGGGCCGCAACGGCGCCGGCAAGTCGACGCTGCTGGCCACGCTCGTCGGGCTGCACGAGCCCGTCTCCGGCGAGGTGACCGTGGGCGGCTCCGCGCCGTCGCGCCTGCGCGGTCGCGACCTGCTCCGCCGGGTGGGGCTGGTGCCGCAGGAGCCGACCGACCTGCTCGTGGCCGACGCCGTCGGCGAGGAGTGCGCGGCCTCCGACCGCGACGCGGGGCTCGCGCCCGGCACCACGCGCCGGCTGCTGGACCGCCTCGCGCCCGACGTCGACGCCGCCACGCACCCGCGCGACCTGTCCGAGGGGCAGCGCCTCGCGCTCGCGCTCGCCGTGGTGCTGGCCGCCGAGCCGCCCGTGCTGCTGCTCGACGAGCCCACCCGCGGCCTCGACTACGCCGCCAAGCAGCGCCTGGTGGCGACCCTGCGCGAGCAGGCCGAGGCCGGCCGGTGCGTGGTGCTCGCCACCCACGACGTCGAGCTCGTCGCCGAGGTGGCCTCCCGGGTGGTGGTGCTCGCCGACGGCGAGGCCGTCGCCGACGGCCCCGCGGCCGACGTCGTGGTGGGCTCGCCGATGTTCGCGCCCCAGGTGAGCAAGGTGCTCGCGCCGCAGGCGTGGCTGACCGTAGCCGCCGTCGAGGCCGCGCTGGTGGCCGCCTCGTGACCGCGACCACCGGCCCGCGCGCCGTCGACCCCGGCCCGACGACCGCCCCGCTCTCGGCGCCCGGATCGGACCGCGACGGCCGGGCGGACCGCCGCCGCGCCGTGCGCCTGGGCCCGCGCACGACGGCGATCCTCGTCGCGGTCTCCCTCGTGGGGGTCGTCGCCTTCGGCTGGCCGCTGCTCGCGTCGTCCGGCTCGGTCGTCGTCGCCCACTCCGCCGACGCCCCGTGGCTGTTCGCGCTCGTGGTCCCGCTCGTGATCGCGGTGCTGCTCGCGGACGTCGCCGACGGAGGCCTGGACGCCAAGGGCGTGGCGCTGCTGGGCGTGCTCTCCGCCGTGGCCGCGGCGCTGCGGCCGTTCGGCTCGGGCCACGCGGGCTTCGAGCCGATGTGGGTGGTCGTGGTGCTGGGCGGCCGCGCGCTGGGCCCCGGCTTCGGCTTCTGCCTCGGCGCGATCGGCATGTTCGCCTCCGCCCTCGTCACCGGCGGCGTGGGGCCCTGGCTGCCGTTCCAGATGCTCGGGGCCGCCTGGGTGGGGCTGGGCGCGGGGCTGCTGCCCCGGGCCGGGGGCCGGCGCGAGATCGGACTGCTCGCGGCGTACTCCGCGGTGGCCGCCGTCGCCTACGGGTTCCTGCTCAACCTGTGGTTCTGGCCGTTCCTCACCTCCGACGGCGGGTTCCCGCCGTCGATGTCCTACGTGCCCGGCGCGCCGCTGGCCGAGAACCTGCGCCACTGGCTGCTGTTCGACCTCACCACCTCGCTCGGGTTCGACCTGCCCCGCGCGGCCCTCACCGTGGCGCTGGTGCTGGTGGCCGGGCGGGCCGTGCTGCTGGCGCTGCGCCGGGCCTCGCGCCGTGCCGCGTTCGCCGTCCCCGTGGTGTTCGACCCCGGCGACCGCTGATGCGCGTGCGGCTGCTCGGGACCGGGTCGGCCGACGGCTGGCCCAACGCCTGGTGCTCCTGCGCGTCGTGCGCCGCGGCGCGGGCCGGCGGGGACGTGCGCGGCACCACCTCGGCGCTGCTCGACGACGTCGTGCTCGTCGACTGCGGCCCGGACACCGAGCGCGGTGCCGTCCGCTGCGGCGCCGACCTCACGGGGGTCCGCGTCCTGCTGCTCACCCACGCCCACCACGACCACCTCGCGCCGGGCGCGCTGCTCTCGCGCTCGTGGGCCCTGGGCGCGGGCCCGCTGCACGTGCTGGGGCCGGCGTCGGCGATCGAGGCCTGCCGCCCGTGGGTGGGGCCGCACGACCCGGTGCGCCTGCACGTCGTGGCGGCGGGCGACGACGTCGACCTCGGCGAGCACGGGCTGCCCGGCTGGCGGCTGCGCGTGCACGCGGCCGCTCACGACGTGGGCCGCGACGGCCTCACCGCCGACGCCGTGCTGCACGACGTCACCTCGCCCGAGGGCCGGCGCGTGCTGTGCGCGTGGGACACCGGCCCGCTGCCCGAGGCCACGCTCGCGTCCGTGCGGGGCGCGGCGTACGACGTGGTGCTGCTGGAGGAGACCTTCGGCCACCGGCACGACCACGGGACCGGGCACCTCGACCTCGCCACCTTCCCGGTGCAGCTGCGGAGGCTGCGCGAGGCGGGCGCGGTCACCGGTGCGACGACGGTCCTGGCCGTGCACCTCGGCCACCACAACCCCCCGGGTCCCGAGCTCGACCGCGTGCTGGCCGCCTGGGGTGCCCGGGCCGGCCGCGACGGCGAGGTGGTCGTGGCCGGTGCCGCCCCTGCGCCGCAGCCCGCGGCCCGGCGCACGCTGCTCGTGGGCGGGGCGCGCTCGGGCAAGTCCGCCGAGGCCGAGCGCCGCCTGCTCGACCGCGCGGACGTCACCTACGTCGCCACGGGCGCCGACCGCGAGGACGACCCGGAGTGGCGGGCCCGGGTGGCCGTGCACCGCGCGCGCCGGCCGTTGTCGTGGACCACCGTCGAGACCGGCGACGTGGCCGCGGTCCTGCGCGGGGCGCCGCGCGGCGCGCCGGTGCTGGTCGACTGCCTCGCGCTGTGGCTGGCCGGCGTCCTCGACCGGGCCCGCGTGTGGGACGCCGAGCCCGGCACGCCGGCGTACGCCGAGGCGCTGGCCGGGGCGCAGCGCGGCGTCGACGACCTCGTCGACGCGGTCGCGGCCACCGCCGCGCACGTGGTGCTGGTGAGCAACGAGGTGGGCAGCGGCGTGGTCCCGGCGCACGCGTCCGGCAGGCTCTACCGTGACCTGCTCGGGACGCTCAACGCGCGGGTGTCCGCCGTGTGCGACGAGGTCGACCTCGTCGTGGCCGGGCGGGTGCTCCCCCTCGTGGCGGCCGCCCCGGCACCGCCGTCAGCCGCCCCGCCCCTGCCCGCCCCCGACCCGGAGCAGCCGTGACCCCCTCCCTCGACCTCGCCGCCCTCGCCGAGCGGGTGGGCCTGCCCGACGCCGCGGCCCGCGACGCCGCGCTCGCGCGCCAGGCCCGGCTCACCAAGCCTGCGGGGTCGCTCGGCCGGCTCGAGGAGCTCTCGGCGTGGCTGTGCTCGGTGCAGGGCACGTGCCCGCCGCGCCGGCTCGAGCGGGTGCGCGTGGTGGTCTTCGCCGGCGACCACGGCGTGGCGCGCACCGCGGGCACGAGCGCCTACCCGCCGGAGGTGACGGCGCAGATGGTGCTCAACTTCCTCGCCGGCGGCGCGGCGGTGAACGTGCTCGCGCGGCAGACGGGCGCGAGCGTGCGCGTGGTCGACATGAGCGTCGACGCCGACTACGCCGCGCTCGGCGCGAGCGTCCCCGAGGACGTCGTGCGCCACAAGGTCCGGCGGTCGTCCGGCTCGATCGACCGCGAGGACGCGCTCACCCTCGAGGAGTGCGAGCAGGCGCTGCTGGCCGGCCTCGCCATCGCCGACGAGGAGGTCGACGCCGGCGCCGACCTCCTCATCCCGGGCGACATGGGCATCGGCAACACGACCCCGGCCGCGGTGCTCGTCGGCCTGCTCGACGCCGTGGAGCCGGCCCGGGTCGTGGGCCGCGGCACCGGGATCGACGACGACACGTGGATGCGCAAGACCGCCGCGGTCCGCGACGCGATGCGCCGGGGCCGGCCGCTCAAGGGCGACCCGGTCGCCCTGCTCGCCGCGGTGGGTGGCGCGGACGTCGCCGCGATGACCGGCTTCCTGCTCGGCGCGGCGGCCCGGCGCACGCCGGTGCTGCTCGACGGCGTCGTCTCCCTCGCCGCCGCGCTCGTGGCGCACCGGGTCGCGTTCCGGTGCCGCGACTGGTGGGCGGCCGGGCACCGGTCCACCGAGCCGGCGGCCCGGGCGGCGCTCGAGCGGCTGGCGCTCGAGCCGGTCGTGGACTTCTCGCTGCGCCTCGGCGAGGGCACCGGCGCCCTGGTGGCCCTGCCGGTGCTCGCCGCGGCGGGCGCGACGCTGCGCGAGATGGCCACCTTCGACGAGGCCGGGGTCTCGGACCGCGAGGCCTGATGCCCGACGCGCTGCGCCTCGCGCTCGGCACGCTCACCGCGGTGCGCGTCCCGCCCCCGAGGGCGGTCACGCCGCGCACCGCCGGCCGGGCCCTGCTCCTCGCGCCCGCGGTCGGCGTCGTGCTGGCGCTGCTGGCCTGCGCCCTGCCGGACCTCGTCGGCCTGGCCGCGCCGGACCGGCGCACCACGCCCTCGGCCGACCTCCTGCTCGCCGCGCTGGCGGTGGGCGCGCTCGCGCTGCTCACCCGCGGCCTGCACCTCGACGGGCTGGCCGACACCGCGGACGGCCTCGGCGTCAAGGGGATCGACGCCGACGTGCGCGCGCGCCGGCTCGACGTGATGCGCGCCCCGGACGTGGGGGCGTTCGGCGTGGCCGCGGTGGTGCTCGCGCTCCTGCTCCAGGCGAGCGCGCTGGCGGTCGCGTGGGGAGCCGGGGCCGGCACCGGCGCGCTCGTGCTGGCCTGCGCCACCGGCCGGCTGGCGGCCACGTGGTGCTGCGTGCGCGGGGTGGCCGCGGCTCGGCCGGACGGGCTCGGGGCGGCCGTGGCCGGATCGGTGGGCCGAGGCGCGGCCGGTGCCCTGGCCCTGGTCTGCCTCGTCGGCGCGGGCCTGCTCGGCGCCGGCGTGGCCGGGCCCGCGGGCGCGGTGGCCGCGCCGGCGGCGCTCGCCGTGGGCGTGGCGGCCGGGCTCGTGGTGCTGCGCACCTGCCTGCGGCGGCTGGGCGGCGTCACCGGCGACGTGCTCGGCGCTGTCGTCGAGACCGCGACGACGGCCGCCCTCGTGGCCGTCGCGCTCGCGCTGGCCGCCGCCGGCTGACCCCGGGCCAGCGTTCCCCCTCGCGACGTGGCGAACGTCACGCCCTCCGCGGGCTGTTCGTGAACGAGATCACATGCTCCGCCGGCCGGAGCACTCCCGCGGCCAGGTGAGGCTGTCCTCATGACTGCGAGCGACGCCACGACGACCGACCCGACCGACCCCACCGCCCCCGCGGTGACCACGGGGCAGACCGACCTGCTCGACCTCGACGCCGAGCTCGCCGCGCTCACCGCGGCCGACGAGGCCACCGCCGCGGCCCTCGCCCAGGACCGGGCCCGGGGGCAGCGGCGCGAGCGCCGTCAGATGCGCGCCGCGTGGGTCGCGCTGTTCGCGGGGCTGCTCATCTCGCTCGGCTGCTTCGCGTCGATCGCCTGGCACGACTCGGCCGCCGCGGGCGCCGACCCGGTGCCGGTGCACGCCCCCGCCGCCCCCTGACGCCGCTCCCGGGACACCGCACCCGGGACCCGGACGACGCGTCCCTGAGCCGGCTCGGCCCGGCGAGATCGCGGACGCGCGGCGCGTCCGCGCGCCGTCAGCGCGTGGAGCGGTCGACGAACGGCGGCGTGGTGACCGCGAAGCGCGCCGGCCGCCCGCGCACGTCGACGAGCACCTCGTCGCCGTCGGCGAGCCCCGCCGAGGTGGAGAGCAGCGCGAGCGCGATGCCCACCTTGAGGGTGGGCGAGAAGGTGCCGCTGGTGATCTCGCCGAGCGGCGCGCCCTCGGTCGAGGACACCGGCATGTGCGGGCGCGGGATCGCGCGCTCGAGCGACACCAGACCCACGCTGCGCCGCGACGGGCCGCGCTCCTTCTCCGCGAGCAGGGCCTCGCGGCCGTGGAACGCCGGCTTCTTCCAGCCGACCGCCCAGCCGGCGCGCGCCTGCACGGGGGTGATGTCGAGGGAGAGGTCCTGCCCGTGCAGCGGGTAGCCCATCTCCGTGCGCAGCGTGTCGCGCGCGCCGAGCCCGCAGGGCAGGACGCCGAACTGGGCGCCCCGGCGCAGCAGCTCGTCCCACACGTGGCCGGCGTCGTCCCACGGCACGACGAGCTCGTAGCCGTGCTCGCCCGTGTAGCCGGTGCGGCACACCACGACCGGGCCGCCGTCGAGGTCGGCGTCCGCGAAGGCCATGTACTCCATGTCCGACGGGAGGCCCAGCGCGTCGAGCAGGGCGCGCGACTGCGGCCCCTGCACCGCGAGCACCGCGTGCTCGCGATGGCGGTCCACCACGCGCAGGCCCTCGTGCGCGGCCGAGCGCAGCACCCGCACCACCTCGGCGGTGTTGGCGGCGTTGGGCACGAGGAAGACGTCGTCCGGGCCGCGCAGGTAGGCGATGAGGTCGTCGACGACCCCGCCGGTCTCGGCGCACAGCATCGTGTACTGCGCCTTGCCCGGCGCGATCCGGTCGAGGGAGTTGGTGAGCACCGAGTCCAGGAAGGCCGCGGCGCCCGGGCCGGTGACCGACGCCTTGCCGAGGTGGGAGACGTCGAAGACGCCGACCCGCTCGCGCACGGCGGTGTGCTCGGCGACGACGCCGCCCCCGGCGTACTCGAGCGGCATCGACCAGCCGCCGAAGTCGCCGAGCTTGGCGCCCAGGGCCTCGTGCCGGGTGTGGAGGGGGGACAGCTGCGGCGACGGGTCGCTCATGCGCGCCAACCTAGCGGCCACGGCGCCGGTGCGGGCGCCGGGCGGGCACGATCCGTGAGCACCTCGCGGCGGGCCCCGCGGCCCCGCGGGCGCTAGGTTGCTCGCACCAGCTCTCGTGCAGAGGAGACACCGTGACCACCCTGGCCCTCTCGTCGGCCGACATCGCGACCCTGTCCGCCGACGCCCTCGTGGTGGCGACCGCCCCGGCCGGAGGCCGGCGCAAGGGCGCGGTGCTCGTCGGGCCCGCCACGGGCCTGCGCGCCGCCGCCCGCCGCAAGCTCGAGGAGTCGCTCGCGGCCCTCGACGCGACCGGCAAGCCGGGCGACGTCGTCACGGTGCCGGGCACCGGCATCGTCACTGCGCCGGTGGTGCTCGCCGTCGGCCTCGGCGCCGGCCCCTACGACCACGAGGCCCTGCGCCGCGGCGCGGGCAGCGCGCTGCGCTCGCTCGCCGGCCGCCGCCGCGTCGCCGTCGCGCTGCCCGCCGACACCGAGGAGGCGGTCGCCGCCGTCGCCGAGGGCGCGCTGCTCGGCGCCTACTCCTTCGACACCTACCGCACCACGAGCAAGGCCGCCCACAAGTCCCCCGCCGACCGCGTCACCCTCGTGGTGCCCGACGCCAAGGACGCCGCGACGGTCGCCGCCGCCAACCACGCCCGGGCGGTGGCCGGCGGCGTCACGCTGGCCCGCGACCTGGTCAACACCCCGTCGGCCGACCTCACCCCGGCCGCCTTCGCCGAGCGGGCGATCGAGGCGGCCGCGGGCCTGCCCATCGAGATCGAGGTGCTCGACGAGGTCGCGCTCGCCGAGGGCGGCTACGGCGGCCACCTCGGCGTCGGCCGCGGCTCGGTCAACCCGCCGCGCCTGGTGCGGCTGGCCTACCGGCCCGAGAACGCCGAGCGCCACCTGGCGCTGGTGGGCAAGGGCATCACCTTCGACACCGGCGGCATCTCGATCAAGCCGTCGCTGAACATGCACGAGATGAAGGGCGACATGGGCGGCGCCGCCGCCGCCCTGGGCACGATCGTGGCCGCGGCCCGGCTCGGCGTCCCGGTCGCGCTCACCAGCTACCTCTGCCTGGCCGAGAACATGCCGAGCGGCTCGGCGCAGAAGCCCGGCGACGTCCTCACCACGCGCAACGGCACCACGGTCGAGGTGCTCGACACCGACGCCGAGGGCCGCCTCGTGCTGGCCGACGGCCTGGCCCGCGCCCAGGAGGACTCCCCCAAGCCCGACGTGCTCGTCGACATCGCCACCCTCACCGGCGCGCAGGTGATCGCGCTGGGCCTGCGCACCACCGGCGTCATGTCCAACGACGAGGCGCTGCGCACCGCGATCCACGAGGCGGGCAAGCGCGTCGGCGAGACCATGTGGCCGATGCCGCAGCCGGAGGAGCTGCGCTCCAACTTCGACAGCCTGGTGGCCGACCTCACCAACATCGGGCTCGTGGGCCGCAGCCACGGCGGCATGCTCTCGGCCTCGATCTTCCTCCGCGAGTTCGTCAAGGAGGGCCAGCGCTGGGCCCACCTCGACATCGCCGGGCCGTCGTACAACTCGCTCTCGGCCCACGCCTACACCCCGCGCGGGGCCACCGGCGTCGCCGTGCGCACCCTCGTGCGCCTGGCCGAGGAGCTCGCCGCCGGCGAGGTCTGAGCCCGGCCCGCGCGCGCGGGCGTTCGCGGCGGGCGCAGCCGGCGTGCTCACCCGTGGTCACGCCCGGCGCGCGGTGGTGGAAGGATGGACGCCGCGTCCCGACCACGGGGCGTGCGTGCCGCCGGCCGTGCCGCGGCGCCGTCCGACCACACGCACCCACGAGGAGCGCCCGTGTCCGGGACCCAGTTCGACCTCGTCATCCTCGGCGGCGGCAGCGGCGGCTACGCCGCGGCCCTGCGCGGCGCCCAGCTCGGCCTGTCGGTGGCCCTGATCGAGAAGGACAAGGTCGGCGGCACCTGCCTGCACTACGGCTGCATCCCCACCAAGGCGCTGCTGCACGCCGCCGAGGTGGCCGACGCCGCCCGCGAGAGCGAGCAGTTCGGCGTCCGGGCCACGCTCGAGGGCATCGACGTCCCGCAGGTGACGACGTACCGCGAGGGCGTCGTCGCGCGGCTCTACAAGGGCCTCCAGGGCCTGGTGAAGTCGCGCGGCATCACGGTGGTGGCCGGGGCCGGGCGGCTCACCTCGCCCACCACGGTCGACGTCGAGGGCACCACCTACACCGCCACCCGTGCGGTGGTGCTCGCCACCGGCTCCTACGCCCGCACCCTTCCCGGCCTCGAGATCGGCGGGCGGGTCATCACCTCCTACGAGGCCCTCAACCTCGACCACGTCCCGTCGAGCGTCGTGGTGCTCGGCGGGGGCGTCATCGGCGTGGAGTTCGCCAGCGTGTGGCGCTCCTTCGGCGCCGAGGTGACCATCGTCGAGGCGCTGCCCCGGCTGGTGCCCAACGAGGACGAGGCCTGCTCGAAGGCGCTCGAGCGCGCGTTCCGCAAGCGGGGCATCACCTCGCACGTGGGCGCCCGGTTCGCCGGCGTGAAGCAGACCGACAGCGGCGTCGTGGTGTCGCTGGAGAACGGCACCACCCTCGAGGCCGACTACCTCATGGTGGCGGTCGGCCGCGGGCCCAGCGCGTCGGGCATGGGCTACGAGGAGGTGGGCGTCGCGATGGACCGTGGCTTCGTGCTCACCGACGAGCGCCTGCGCACCAACGTGCACGGCGTCTACGCCGTCGGCGACATCGTGCCCGGCCTCCAGCTGGCCCACCGCGGCTTCCAGCAGGGGATCTTCGTGGCCGAGGAGGTCGCCGGCCTCGCGCCGCACGTCATCGACGAGGCGGGCATCCCGCGGGTGACCTACTGCGACCCCGAGGTCGCCTCGGTGGGCCTCACCCAGGCGCAGGCGGTCGAGAAGTACGGCGCCGACGCGGTCGAGACCTACGAGTACAACCTCGGCGGCAACGGCAAGTCCCAGATCCTCGGCACCGCCGGCTTCGTCAAGCTCGTGCGCCACAAGGAGGGTCCCGTCGTCGGCGTCCACATGGTGGGTGCCCGCGTGGGCGAGCTGATCGGCGAGGGCCAGCTCGTCGTCAACTGGGAGGCCTACCCCGAGGACGTCGCGAGCCTGGTGCACGCGCACCCCACCCAGAACGAGGCGTTCGGCGAGGCCTTCCTGGCGCTGGCCGGCAAGCCGCTGCACTCCCACTCCTGACCGCACCGGGGCCCGACCCGCCCAACCGGGCGGCGGGCCGCGGCCCGCGGCGCGAGGATGGGACCCGCGCCGCAGCCCCGATCTCCGCAGCACGACGATCCGAAGGAGTCACCCAGGCCATGTCGGTCTCCGTCACGATGCCCCAGCTCGGCGAGAGCGTCACCGAGGGCACGGTCACCCGGTGGCTCAAGCAGGTCGGCGACACGGTGGCGGTGGACGAGCCGCTGCTCGAGGTCTCCACCGACAAGGTCGACACCGAGATCCCCGCGCCGTCGGCCGGGGTGCTGCTCTCGATCACCGTGGCTGAGGACGACGTCGTGCCGGTCGGCGGCGAGCTGTGCGTGATCGGTTCGGCGGACGAGGCAGGCGGCGCCGCTCCGGCCGCGCCCGCGGCCCCCGCCGCCGAGGCCGCGCCCGCCCCAGCCGCTCCCGCCCCTCCCGCCCCCGCTCCCGCCGCGGCGGACCCCGCGCCGGCGGCTCCGCCCGCCGCTCCGGCCGCGCCCGCCGCCCCCGAGCCCGGCACGTCCGGTGCCGGCACCGGCACCCCGGTCGTGCTCCCGGCGCTCGGCGAGAGCGTCACCGAGGGCACCGTCACGCGCTGGCTCAAGCAGGTGGGCGACACCGTGGCGGCCGACGAGCCGCTGCTGGAGATCTCCACCGACAAGGTCGACACCGAGCTGCCGGCACCCGTCGCCGGCGTGCTGCTCGAGATCACCGTGCCCGAGGACGCCACCGTCGAGGTCGGCGCGCAGCTCGGCGTCATCGGCGCCGCCGGCGCCGCCCCTGCCCCCGCCCCGGCCGCTCCCGCCCCGGCGGCCGCGGCTCCCGCGCCGGCTCCCGCAGCCCCCGCGCCTGCTCCCGCCGCACCCGCGGCACCGGCGCCCGCCCCCGCCGCTCCCCCGGCTCCCGCGCCCGCCGCCCAGGCTCCCGCTGCCCCGGCTCCGGCCGCCCCCGCTCCGGCGGCGAGCGGCAGCGCGGCGCCGTCGGACGCGTACGTGACGCCGCTGGTTCGCAAGCTCGCAGCCGACAACGGCGTCGACCTCGCCACCGTCACCGGCACCGGCGTGGGCGGCCGGATCCGCAAGTCCGACGTCCTCGAGGCGGCGGCGCGCGCCCGCGAGGCGGCGGCGCCCAGCGCCCCGGCCGCCGCCGCTCCTGCCGCGCCGTCCGCACCCGCGGCCTCGGCGTCGCCCCTGCGCGGGCGCACCGAGAAGATGAGCCGGCTGCGCAGGGTGATCGCCGAGCGCATGGTCGAGTCGCTGCAGACCTCGGCCCAACTCACGACCGTGGTCGAGGTCGACGTCACGCGCATCTCGGTGCTGCGCTCCCGCGCGAAGGGCCAGTTCGAGGCCACCGAGGGCGTCAAGCTGTCGTTCCTGCCGTTCTTCGCCAAGGCCGCCGTCGAGGCGCTCAAGCAGTTCCCGCAGCTCAACGCCTCGATCGACATGGACGCCGGCACGGTGACCTACCACGACGGCGAGCACCTCGGCATCGCCGTGGACACCGAGCGCGGCCTGCTCGTGCCGGTGATCCGCGACGCCGGCGACCTCAACATCGGCGGCATCGCGCGCAAGATCGCCGACCTCGCCGAGCGCACCCGCACCAACAAGGTGAGCCCCGACGAGCTGTCCGGCGGCACGTTCACGCTCACCAACACCGGCAGCCGCGGCGCGCTGTTCGACACGCCGATCATCAACCAGCCGCAGGTCGCCATCCTCGGCACCGGCGCGGTCGTGAAGCGGCCGGTGGTGGTCACCGACGAGACCGGCTCGGACTCGATCGCCGTGCGCTCGATGGTCTACCTCGCGCTCTCCTACGACCACCGCCTCGTCGACGGCGCCGACGCCGCCCGCTTCCTCATGGCCATGAAGACCCGGCTCGAGGACGGCAGCTTCGAGGCCGAGCTCGGCCTGGGCTGACATGACGCAGCGACGCGCCGGCTCCGCCCGGCCACGGTCGGCCGGCGCACCGTCATGACCGTCGTCGTCGCGGGCTCGTCGGGGCTCATCGGCACCGCGCTCGTCGAGGCGCTGCGCGCCGACGGCCACGACGTCGTGCGGCTCGTGCGCCGGGAGGCGCGCGCCGACGACGAGGTCACCTGGAACCCCTCGCTCGGCGGCAGCGGGGCCACCCCGGCGCTGCGGGCGACCGTGTCCGGCGCGCACGCGGTCGTCAACCTCGCCGGCGCCGGCGTGGGCGAGCACCGCTGGGACGACCGCTACCGCGCGCAGATCCTCGACTCGCGGGTGGCGTCGACGACGTGCCTGGCCACCGCGATCGCGGAGTGCGAGCAGCCGCCGCGCGTGTTCGTGTCCGGCAGCGCCGGGGGCTACTACGGCGACACCGGCCCGAGCGCGGTCGACGAGACGGCGCCCCGGGGCGCCACGTTCCTCGCGACCGTGGCGGCGGCGTGGGAGAAGGCCGCCGGGCCCGCGCGCGAGCGCGGTGTGCGCGTGGTGCACCCGCGCACCGCGGTCGTGGCCGACCCCGACGGCGGCGCGTTCGGCCGCTGGCTGCCGATCCTCCGGGCCGGCATCGGCGGCCGGCTCGGCAGCGGACGGCAGTGGTGGTCGCTGATCTCGCTGCGCGACGAGGTCGCCGCGCTGCGCCACCTCATGGACGACGAGCGGCTCGACGGGCCGGTGAACCTCGCCGCCCCCGAGCAGGTGACCGTCGCCGACCTCACCTCGCGCCTCGGGTCGGCGCTGCACCGCCCCACCCTCGCGTTCGTGCCGGGGGTGGCCCTGCGGGCCGTGCTCGGCGAGTTCGCCGAGGAGCTGCTCATCGACCAGCGCCTCGAGCCGCGGCGTCTGCTCGACACCGGCTTCGAGTTCGCGGACCCGACCGTCGACGACATCGTGCGCGACCTCCTCGCCGGCTGACGCCGCCCGGCCGGGGCTCGACCCGGGCTCGACCGGCCGCGTCACGGCGCGTCGACCGGCACCGCCCCCGCGATCCGCCACGCGTCCTGCTCGGCGCGCAGCGTGACGCGCCACCAGCGCGCCGCCCGCTCGGGCACCGCGGTGCGCACGCCGTCGACCTCGACGGTGTAGGGGTCGCGGCGGTCGCGCACCAGCAGCACCACCGTGCCGGGCGACGTGCGGACCGGCCGGACCTCGATCACCTCGAGCGCGCCGCCCTCGAGCACCGCGCCGAGGTCGTGCACGCGCCGGGCCAGGGCCGAGTCGGCCGCCCACGCCGAGCCGTGCGGGTCGACCCACAGCGCGAGCCGCTCGACGGACCCGGTGGCGAGCGCGGCGAGGCGGCCGGCGTCCACCGCCGCGAGCACGGGCTCCCACCCCGGGTCGGCCCGGTCGACGACGAGCCCGGCCGGCCCGGGGCCCGACGGCCCGGGGACCCCCGCTGCACCGCCACCTGCGGGCCCCGCGGAGGCGCGTGCCCCGGACCCGGTCGGGGCGGCGGCGGCCGGGCCCGCGGTGGACGCGGTGGACGCGGTGGACGCGGTGGACGCGGTGGACGCGGCCGGGGTCGCCGAGCCGGACGAGGCGGCCGAGCCCGGCGGTGACGGCGCGGAGAGGAGCGGGACCGGGGCCGACGCAGTCGGCGGCGCGAGGGCACGGTCGGAGGCGAGCGCGCCGTTCTGCACGCGCAGCGCCGCGAGCAGCAGCAGGGACACGACCGCCGCGGCCGCCACGGTCACGACGGACATGCGTCCGGGCCCGCGGGACCGCCGTGCTCGTCGCCCCCCGGCCCGGGGCGGGGCCGGGGCGCGGGCCGGCCGCCGGGCACCCGCACGGCTGGGGTCGCGCACCGCACGGGGCTCACCGTCCGCGGCGACGGCGCGGATCCCCCGGGAGGCGGTGCGCCGCGCCGGCGGGACGGGCCGCGGGAGCGGGGAGGGCTCGCGGCGACGGCGCCACGGCTCGGGAGGCTCGGGAGGCTCGGGATCCGAGGCGAGCGCTGCACCGGGCCCGGCGTCACGACCCGCAGGGCGGGCCGGACGCGCGGTGACCGCTCCCCCGGGAGGCACCGGCCCGGGCGGGGGCCCGTCGTCCCAGAGCAGCTCGAGGAGGGGGTCGGGCCGGGCGCAGCGCCCGAGCGCGGTGCGCAGCGTGGCGAGATCGGGCCGCTGCGCCGGGTCCGGGTCGCAGGCCCGCAGGGCGGTCAGCACGAGCGCGGAGGTGCCGGGGCCGGCGCCGAGCAGGTCGCGCGCGAGCTCGCCGAGCCCCTCCACGTCGCCGGCCCGGCTCGGGCCACCGGGCTCGCCGGGCGGTGGCGACCACGCGAGCCCGGTGCCGGCCAGGTGGACCGAGCCGTCCGGCGCCACCAGCACCGTGGACGCCGACACCGCGCCGTGCGCCAGCCCGGCCTCGTGCAGCGCCGCGAGCGCGTCGGCGACGCCGAGGGCCAGGGTGACGACGTGGCCGGCGCGCCACGGCCAGCCGCGGCGCAGCGCCGCCACCTCGACGGCAGCTGCCGGCACGGCGTGCACGAGGCAGGTGCCGGCCCCGGCCGACCCGACCCTCACGAGCGGGCAGAGACCCGGCGCGCGCACGCGGCTCAGCGCCTCCAGCCGCTCGGTGGGCGGGGGGTCGCCGCCCGGAACGCTCGTGCGCTCGACGACGGGCAGCTCGGGGTCGGATCGCGGCATGCGCCCAGGGTGGGTCGGCGCGCGCCGCCGCCGCCGGCGTCGTCCACAGCCCCGCGCCGCACCCGGCCAGGAACCCCGACGAGCCGCGCCGAGGCCCTCGCGTAGGTTCTCGGGCATGACGACGCGACGCATCCTCGCGACCAGCGGAGGGTTCCTCCCGACCGAGCGCTACGAGGCGGCGGCGCCGGGCCGCACCGTCCTCGAGGTGCTGCGCCTCACCGGCAAGCAGCGCCCGCGCCTGCTGCTGGTGCTCACCGCGAGCGGCGACGACGGCCCCCGGCTCGCCCGCTACTACCAGGCGCTCTCCGGCCTGTCCGTCGACGTCGACCACCTGTCCCTGTTCACCATGCCCAACCAGCCCGTCGAGGAGGCCGTCGGCCGCGCCGACGCCGTCTGGGTCGGCGGCGGCTCCGTGGCCAACCTGCTCGCGCTGTGGCGCCTGCACGGGGTGGACGTCGCCCTGCGCGACGCGTGGGAGTCCGGCACCGTCCTCGCGGGGGTGAGCGCCGGCTCGATCTGCTGGCACGTGGGCGGTCCGACGGACTCGTTCGGCCCCACGCTGCGCCTGCACAAGCCGGCCCTCGGGCTGCTGCCCTACGGCAACGGCGTTCACTACGACAGCGAGGAGCAGCGCCGCCCGCTGCTGCAGTCCCTCGTCGCCTCGGGCGAGCTGCCGCTGTCCTACGCCACGGACGACCGCGTGGGGATCCTCTACGAGGGCGAGGAGCCCGTGGAGGTCGTCACGGACGTCGACGTCGACCCGCTCGCCGGCCCCGCGGCCTACCGCGTCGAGCGCGACGGCGACCGCGTCGTCGAGACGCGCCTGGCACCGGGCCGCATCGACTGACGCCGCTCCCGCACACCGCCCGCACCACCCCGTGGTCGAGCCGCCGCACCGGGGCCGACCCAGACCTGGAGGACCCGTGCGCCACCTGTCGATCCCGCTGCTCACCGCCAAGCCCGTGCCGGCCGTCGGCATCGGGGCTATGCCGCTGTCCGACGGCACCGGGGGCCGCGCCGACCGGCCGCGCGACGAGGCGATCGGCGTCCTGCACCACGCCTTCGACGTCGGCCTGACCCTCGTCGACACCGCCGACATCTACGCGCCCGACGGCTACGGCTACGGCCACAACGAGGAGCTCGTGGGCGAGGCCGTGCGCACCTGGTCCGGCGGGCGGGACGCGCTGGTGGTGGTCACCAAGATCGGCATCACCCGAGCGCCGGGGGCCGACGGCGGGCCCGACGTGTGGGGCCGCGACGGCTCCCGCGAGCACCTGCTGGCCGCCGCCGAGGCGAGCGTCTCGCGCCTGGGCCTCGTGCCCGACGCGATCCTGCTGCACCGCGTCAACCGCGAGCAGCAGCCCTTCGCCACCACGGTGGAGAACCTGCTGGCAGTCCGGGAGGCCGGGTTCGCACCGGTGGTCGGCATCGGCAACGTCCACCTCGACGAGTGCCTCGTGGCGTGGGACGTGAGCGGGGGCACGGTGGCCGCGGTCGAGAACGAGCGCAGCCCCCGCTACCGCGAGGACCTCGACGTGCTGCGCTGGGCGATCGAGCACGGCGTCGCCTACTTCCCGTGGTCGCCGCTCGGCGGCGGCGACGAGGCCCGCGACCTCGGCCGGCTCCACCCCGAGTTCGCCGCGGTCGCCGCCGAGGTGTCGGCGTCCTCCGGCACCCAGGTGAGCGCCCAGCAGGTCGCGCTCGCATGGCTGAGGGCGGCCGGGTCCACCGTCGTGCCGATCCCGGGCTCGACCCGTGCCGCCACGACCGACGCCAGCGCCGCGGCGGCCGACGTCGAGCTCAGCGCCGAGCAGGTGGCCCGCCTCGACGCCTCCCCCGTCGGCGCCGGCTCGGTGTTCCCGGACGACGAGGACTGAGCGGCACGTGGACGCGCCCCACCTCGACCCCGCCGTCGCCGCGGCCCTCGCGGCCCACGGCATCGCGCACGAGGTGCTCGCGTGCGACCCGGAGCTCGCCGACACCGCCGCGTTCTGCGCGCACTACGGGTTCTCCCTCGACGACTCGGCCAACACGATCCTGGTGGCCTCCAAGAAGGTCGAGCCGGTCCGCTACGCCGTGTGCGTCGCGCTGGGCACCACCCGCCTCGACGTCAACCACCGAGTCGCCGGGCTGCTCGGCGTCAAGCGGCTCTCGTTCGCCGACGCCGAGGTCACCCGCGCGGTCACCGGCATGATGATCGGCGGCGTGACGGCCGTCGGGCTCGAGGGCCATCCCGTCTACGTCGACGCCGCCGTGCTCGACCGGCCGCGCGTCGTGATGGGCGGGGGCAACCGCACGAGCAAGCTGCTGCTCGACCCGCGCGAGCTGACCAAGCTGCCCGCCGTCGAGGTGGTCGACGGGCTCGCCGTCTGAGGCTGCCCCGGCGTCCCTCCTCGACCGCTCTGTCGCGGCGGACCGGCAACGTGCGCCGCCGTCCCGCCGGCCGGCCGTGTCTGGTCCGCCACACGCGCTCCCCTGCCGCGCGACCGCCCCCGGGACGGGCGGACGCTTCAACCGTGGCTGGATCGTCCCGCGCGGGAGGGTCGGCGCCGCTGCTCGCGGCCGCCGCCGACCCGGTGCGCTGGCAGATCCTCGCGGGCCTGTCGGGACAGCCGCGCTGCGTCTGCGAGATCCAGGCGGACGTCGCCGTCTCCCCGACGCTGCTCTCCTATCACCTGCGCGCGCTGCGCGAGGCCGGGCTGGTCGAGGCGACCCGTCGCGGGCGCTGGGTCGACTACCGGCTGGCCCCCGACGCGCACCACCGGCTCACCGCCGCGCTGCCGACCACCGGCGGCCGATCGCGATGAGCGTGCTCGAGCGGGTGCCGCACCTGCCGGCCAGCCGCCGCGGCCGGGCCCTGGCCCTCGCGGGGGCCGGCGTCGTCTGGCTCGGGCTCTACCTGCTCAACGAGCACGTGTGGGACTGGCTCCTGCACGGGCTCGCCGGGATGGACCCGGCCTCGCGGGTGACCGAGACCCTGCACTTCTTCCTCTACGACACCGTCAAGATCACGTTCCTGCTGGTGCTGGTGATCGCCGTGGTCACCTTCCTGCGCTCGTACATGAGCGTGGAGCGCACCCGGGCGATCCTCGGCGGCCGGCGCGAGGGCGTCGGCAACGTGGTGGCCGCGGGCCTGGGCGTCGTCACCCCGTTCTGCTCGTGCTCCGCCGTGCCCGCGTTCATCGGCTTCGTGGCGGCCGGCGTCCCGATCGGGGTCACGCTGTCGTTCCTCATCGCCTCGCCGATGGTCAACGAGGTCGCGATCGGGCTGCTGCTCACCCTGTTCGGCTGGCAGGTGACGCTCGCCTACGTGGCCACCGGCCTGCTCGTCGCGATCGTCGCGGGCTGGGTGCTGGGCCGGCTCGGGGTGCAGCGGTGGGTGGAGCCGTTCGTCTTCGAGACCCGCCTGCGCGGCCAGCCGGTCGACCCGGCCGCCGGGCTCACCCTCGACGACCGGGTGCAGCTGTCGGTGGAGGAGGTCGCGAGCATCCTGCGGCGGATCTGGCCCTACCTGCTGCTGGGGATCGGGCTCGGCGCGGTCATCCACGGCTGGGTGCCCACGGACCTGTTCGCCGAGTACGCCGGGCCCGGCAACGCCGCCGGCGTCCTGGTGGCCGTGGCCATCGGCGTCCCGCTCTACTCCAACGCCGCCGGGATCATGCCGATGGTGCAGGCCCTCTACGAGAAGGGCCTCCCGATGGGGACCCTGCTCGCGTTCATGATGAGCGTCGTCGCGCTCTCGCTGCCCGAGCTGATCCTGCTCCGGCGGGTGCTGCGGGTGCCGCTGCTGGTCACCTACGTCGCCGTCGTCGCGACGGGCATCGTCGCCGTCGGCTACCTGTTCAACGCCCTGCTCACCTGAGGGAGCCCACCATGGAGATCACGATCCTCGGCTCCGGCTGCGCCAACTGCCGCGCGCTGGAGCAGGCCGCGCGCGACGCCGTCGAGTCGCTCGGCCTCGACGCCGCCGTCGAGCACGTGACCGACCCGGCCGAGATCGCCGCGTGGGGCGTGCTGCGGACTCCCGCCCTGGCCGTGGACGGCGACGTGGTGCTCTCCGGGCGGGTCCCCACCGCGGCGACGCTGCGCGACCTGCTCGCCCAGCGGGCCTGACCGGCGGTCGGGCGGCCTCGGTCGGGATCCGTCACCCGAACGGCGCAATTCCGTACAAGAACCGGCAAACCCGTAACAGGGCGCGACCGGCTGCCGTTCCCCGGGGGACCGGACCGACCACCCAGGGAGACCTCCATGCTCATCACCGCCCTGTCCGCCAAGGCCCTCGCCGGGGTCGTCGGAGCGAGCACCATCGTGCTCGGCGGCGGCGCTGCGGCTGCCTACGCCGGAGTGCTCCCCTCCCCCATCCAGTCCGTCGCGCACACCCTCGCGGGTGCGCCCGCCCCGGCCGCCGACGAGGGGGGCGACCAGGGCGACCAGGGCGACGACGCCACGACCGACCCGAGCACGAGCGGCGACCCCACCAGCGGGGACCCCACCAGCGCCGACCCGTCGGGCAGCACCAGCTCCAGCGACACCACGGGCGCCTCGGGCGACCAGTCCGACGCCCCCGACCCGACCATGACCGGCTCGGCCGGCCCGGTGGGCCCGGACGCGACCGGCCCCGCGGCCTTCGGCCTGTGCAACGCCTACCTGCACGGCGGGCTTGCGCCGCAGTCGATCGCCTACCGCAACCTCGCGGCCGCGGCCTCGGCGGCCCCCGGCACCGTCACGGGCACGATCGAGGAGTACTGCGCGACGGTCCCGCACCACGGCCGCCCCAGCTCCACCCCCGACCCGTCCGTGAGCACCGACCCGAGCGCCGCGACCACCACCACGGAGCCGACGCGGCACGGGCACCCGTCGCACTCGCGCCCCTCGCACGCCGGGCACAAGTCGCACCCCGCGCACCCCGCGCACCCCTGATCCGTGCCCGTGCCGTCGATGACGGCACGGTCGCCGCAGACGCGCCACGGGCTCCCGTACTCCAGGACCGGGAGCCCGTGGCGTCCGCGTGTCCGGGGCCGGTGCACCCCGTCCGGGTTCGCCCGCAGCGCACGCGGTCGGCGGGCCGCAACCGGCGGGCCTAGGCTGGTGCGGTGACCGCGACCCACGCCGACCGCCCGCTGCGGGCGTCGGGCACCGAGGTGGTGCGGCTCGGCTTCGGCGCGGAGGCGGTGCCCTACCAGGACGCCTGGGACCTCCAGCGGCGCGTGCTCGACGACGTCGCCGCCGGCGAGCGGGCCGACACCGTGCTGCTGCTCGAGCACCCGCCCACGTACACCGCCGGACGCCGCACGCGGCCCGAGGACCGGCCCACCGACGGCACGCCCGTCGTCGACGTCGACCGCGGCGGCATGATCACCTGGCACGGCCCGGGGCAGCTGGTGGGCTACCCGATCGTCCGCCTGCCCGAGCCCGTCGACGTCGTCGAGCACGTGCGCCGGCTCGAGGCGATGCTCATCGACGTGTGCGCCGAGCTCGGCCTGGCCACCGGTCGGGTCGAGGGCCGCAGCGGCGTGTGGGTGCCCGCCGACCTGCCGCTGGTGGGCACGCGGCCCGAGCGCAAGGTGGCCGCGATCGGCGTGCGCGTCTCGCGCGGCGTCACGATGCACGGGTTCGCGATCAACTGCGACTGCGACCTGGCCTGGTTCGACCGCATCGTGCCGTGCGGCATCAGCGACGCCGGCGTCACGTCCCTGACGGCGGAGCTCGGCCGCACGGTCACCGTGGCCGACGTCCTCCCGCTCGTCGAGCAGCGGCTGTCCGACGGACTCGAGAGGTGGGCGACACGATGACCGAGCTGGCCGAGGGCACCGACCCCGTGGTGGCCACCGCGCCGGACGGCCGGCGCATGCTGCGGATCGAGGCGCGCAACTCCGAGGTTCCGATCGAGCGCAAGCCGTCGTGGATCAAGACCACCCTGCGCACCGGCCCGGAGTTCCAGCGCATCACCGGCCTGGTGCGCTCCGAGGGCCTGCACACGGTGTGCCAGGAGGCCGGCTGCCCCAACATCTACGAGTGCTGGGAGGACGCCGAGGCCACGTTCCTCATCGGTGGGTCCCAGTGCTCGCGCCGCTGCGACTTCTGCCAGATCGACACCGGCCGTCCCGAGCCGCTCGACCGCGACGAGCCGCGGCGCGTCGCCGAGTCGGTGGCCACCATGGGTCTGCGCTACGCCACCGTCACCGGCGTCGCCCGCGACGACCTGCCCGACCAGGGCGCCTGGCTGTACGCGGAGACGATCCGCGCGATCCACGCCGCGAGCCCGGGCACCGGCGTCGAGATCCTCATCCCCGACTTCTCCGGGCGCCCGGACCTGCTCGGCGAGGTGTTCGACGCCGCGCCCGAGGTGCTGGCCCACAACCTCGAGACGGTGCCGCGCATCTTCAAGCGGATCCGGCCGGCGTTCCGCTACGAGCGCTCGCTCGACGTCCTGACCCAGGCCCGGGCCGCGGGGCTGGTCACCAAGTCCAACCTGATCCTGGGCATGGGCGAGGAGATCGACGAGGTGGTGGCCGCGCTGCACGACCTGCACGACGCCGGCTGCGACCTGGTGACGATCACGCAGTACCTGCGCCCGACGCCGCGCCACCACCCGGTGGAGCGGTGGGTGCGTCCCGAGGAGTTCGTGGCCCTGGCCGAGGTGGCCACCCGCATCGGGTTCGCGGGGGTGATGAGCGGTCCGCTGGTGCGCTCGTCCTACCGCGCCGGCCGGCTGCACCGCCAGGCGCTCGAGGCGCGCGAGGCAGGCACGGGCACCGCCGCCATCGTCACCGGCGGCGCGAGCGCGTCGGCCGCCGGCGGCTGACCCCCGCCGGATCGAGACCGACCCCGGACGGCCGTCGCCCGCACCTCGACGTCCGGTCCCGCCCGACCCCCGCCCTTCCTCCGCGCCCGACCGTCCGCCCGCGGGCGGCGGCCCGATCCCGTCAGGAGCCCCCCGTGCGCCCCTACCCCGAGGCCACCGTCGTCGGCCTGCACGTGTGGCCTGCGGACGCCGAGGTGCCCGTGCCCGTCGACCCGCTCGTGCTCGACTGGGGCGGCCCGGTGGGCGACCGCCACCACGGCCTCACCATGCGGTCGGACTCGCGCCAGCGCCCGCACTACGAGCGGGGCACCGAGATCCGCAACCACCGCCAGGTGTCGCTCGTGGAGGCCGCCGAGCTCGCGGAGGTGGCCGCGGCGCTCGGCGTCGAGGCGCTGGCACCCGGCCTGATCGCCGACAACGTCTACCTCTCGGGAGCCGCCGGCCTCACCGCGCTGCCGCCCATGACGCGTCTGGTGTTCCCGCGGGGCGGCGCCGTGCTCGTGCTCGGGGGCGAGAACGACCCCTGCACGGTGGCGGGCGCCCTGGTGGAGGCGGTGCACGGCACGCCGGCCACCGCCTTCCCCAAGGCCGCGATCCACAAGCGCGGGGTGACCGGCTGGGTGGAGCACCCGGGCGAGGTGCGCGTCGGCGACGTCTGCGAGATCCGCCGCTGACCCCTGCGGCGCCCGGGACGCCGCCCCCGCCGTGCGCGGGAGGGCGCCCGCGCCGCGTCGGCGGCCCCGCACGCGGCGGAACCGCCCACGTCGGCCCTCGACGGGCCCCGCCGACGCGGCCGGAGTCCCGCTGCGGTTGGGCCCGCGCACCGGGAGAACCTAGGGTGGAGGCCCGACGTCAGGACCCCGGTCCTCCCCCGACCCCGGAGCACGCACCCGTGAGCAGTTCCGCGCCAGCCCCGCGCCGCGGCGGCCGCATCGCCCAGATCCGCGAGACCTACTCGCTCACCCGCCGGGCCGACCCGGCCCTGCCGTGGGTGCTGCTGGGTGCCTTCCTGCTCCCGCTCGCCGTCTTCGTCGTCATCGGCGTCCTGAGCCACCTCGTGTGGTTCTGGACCTTCATCGGGATCCTCGTCGCCACCCTCGCGGCCACCTACCTGTTCGGCCGGCGCGCCGAGACCGCGGCGTACAACTCCGTCGAGGGCCAGGTGGGTGCCGCGGCGTCCGTGCTCACCGCGCTGCGCAGCGGCTGGTTCGTCACGCCCGCGGTGTCGGTGACCAAGAACCAGGACTTCGTCCACCGCGTGCTCGGCCGGCCCGGGGTGATCCTGGTGTCCGAGGCGCCCGCGTCGCGCGCGGCCAACCTGCTGGCCAACGAGCACAAGCGGCACGCCCGCTTCGTCGGGGAGACGCCGATCTACGAGATCCAGGCCGGCAACGAGCCGGGCCAGGTGCCGCTGCGCAAGCTGCAGCGCGAGGTGATGAAGCTGCCGCGCAACCTCAAGCCGGCGCAGGTCACCGCGGTGCGCCGCCGCCTCGACGCCCTCACCGCCACGCCGATCCCGGTGCCCAAGGGCCCGCTGCCGAAGGGCGCCCGGCTCCCCAAGATGTGACCCGTCGCGGCGGTCAGCCGCGCCGGGCGATCAGGATGGCCACGAGCAGCACCACCAGCGCGATCACCCAGCCCACGGCCACGGACCTGCCGCTGAACACCATCGACCTCGTGGGCGGCACCGCTCCGGGCCGCGCCCGGTTGAGCTCGCGGGTGTCGGCGTACTGCACCGTGCGGCGCACCACTCCTCGCGCCAGCAGGCGGTCGAACACCGGGTCCGGCCAGATCCGGCGCAGGTCGCGCTCGGAGTACAGGTCGCGGTCGAACGTGCTCACCCGGGCGAGCCGGGCCAGCGGGGTGCCGTCGTCGGCGACGAGCAGCAGGTAGCCCTCGGGGAGGAGCACGCCGCGCTGCCCGGGCCGCCAGGTGTCGGCGTACTCCACGGCCGCCAGCACCGGCGTGCCCTCGCGCCGCGGCTGGTCGGGCAGGGTCCACTCCTGCTCGGTGTCGCCGAGGTGCCACACGACGTCGCCCTCGCGCGCCACCAGGCGCATCCGGGCGGCCAGGCGGCCCCGCGGGGTGAGGGCGTCGGCCTCGTCCACCCGGGGGGCGAGCAGCACGTCGCCGGTGTCCGCCGTCTCCGCCACGCCCCGATCCTCTCAGGCGCCCGGCGCCGACCGATGCGGGTGGGCTCGGGTCGCCCTCGGGAGACCCGGGACCTCGGGCCGGCGTGGCGGGCAGAATCCGCTCGTGCCCGCCCACCTCACGACCACGAGGAGACGCCCATGACCACGACCCCGGGCAGCGAGCTCGACGAGGCCACCCGGCGTGCCCTGGCGGTCGGGCTGTTCAACCGGGTGTGGGAGCTGCTCGACCAGCCGTCGCGCTCGGCCGACGACGACGAGGAGCTCGTCGACGCCGCCCACGCGAGCCGCTACCACTGGCGCTCGGTCGGAGGTGCGCGCGAGCTCGCCATCGGCGACTGGCAGCTCGCCCGGGTCTACGCCGTGCTCGGCCGCGCCGAGCCCGCGCTCGTGCACGCGCGGCGCTGCCGGGACCGGGCGCAGCGGCTCGCCGACGAGCCGTGGCTGACGGCCTCGGCGTACGAGGCGCTGGCCCGCGCCCACGTCGTGGCCGGCGACCGCGCGGCGGCCGCCGCCTGGAAGGCGCGCGCGGTGGAGCAGCTGGCCCTCGAGCCCGACCCGGACAACCGCGAGGTGGTCGAGCGCGACCTCGCCACGCTCCCCCTCTGACCGACGTCACTGGTGAAACGGTCGCTTCCCGCCCCGGGAGACGACCGTTTCACCAGTGACATGACGCGACGGCCCGACGGGTCAGCGGCGGACGACCGCGGTGCCCACGGAGCGGTCGTGCAGGCCGCGGCCGTCGCGGTCCCACACCAGCGGCGGCACGAGCAGGCAGATCTGCACGCTGCGCGCGAACGCCCGCAGCAGCCCCACCCGGCCGCCGTCGAGGCGCACCACGGCGAGGCCGAGCAGGCGCTGGCCGAAGGACGCCCCGGCCACCCACGTGAAGAGCGTGAGCTCGGCGAGGAAGAACCCGAGCGTCACCAGGCTCGACGCCGACGTGCCGTAGTCGATGCCCGGCACGAACAGGCGGACGAGCAGCAGGCAGGCGATCCAGTCGACGAGCAGCGCTGCCAGCCGCCGGCCCCAGCCCGCGAGCGACCCCGTGCCCTCCTCGGGCAGACCGAGCCGCTGGCCGCGGTAGTCCTGGCCGATGCCCGTCACCGACGACGGTCCTGACAGCCACGAGCCGAGGTCCTCGCGCGTCATCCGCACCCGCGGTGCGTCCTGCCCGTCGCCGGTGCCCTCCTGCCCCTGCGTCGCAGGGCCGTCCTCGCGTGCCACCCGGCCAGGCTAGGCGCCGCCGCCGCGCCCGGCACCGCCGGGCCCGCCGCGCCGCGGCGGCGTCCGCCTCACCGCTCGCGCCACCGCGGCGTGGGGCCGGCCCGCCGCGTCAAGGCGGCGTCAACGTCCTTCTGGGCTCGTCAAGGCGGCGTCAAGGCTCGTGGCGCCGCGGTCCGACCCCGGCGTACGACGGATCCGTGAGCCTGCTCAAGCGCGCCCTCGTGGGGACGCCGATCGACACCGCCCTGTCCGACCACACCCTGCTCAGCAAGCGGCTGGCCCTGCCGGTCTTCTGCAGCGACCCGCTCTCGAGCGTCGCCTACGCCACCGACGAGATCCTGCTCGTGCTGGTCCTCGGCGGCTCGGCCGCCCTGGCCTGGACGCCGACGATCGCGCTCGCCGTGGTGGCCCTGCTCGTCGTGGTCGTCACCTCCTACCGGCGCACCGTGCACGCCTACCCCGGCGGCGGCGGGGCGTACGCCGTGGCCCGCGACCAGTTCGGCCAGCGCACGGCCCTGGTGGCGGCAAGCGCGCTCGTCGTCGACTACATCCTCACGGTGGCGGTGTCGGTGACCTCCGGCGTGGCCAACTTCGCCTCCGCCTTCCCGGCGCTCGGGCCGCACGCGGTCGCCCTGAGCCTCGCGCTCGTCGTGGTGCTCACCGTCGTCAACCTGCGCGGGATCCGCGAGTCCGGCCGGGCCTTCGCCGCGCCGACCTACCTGTTCGTCGGCAGCGTCCTGCTCCTCGTCGTCGTCGGCGGGGTGCGGCTGGCCCTCGGCCAGGACGTCGTGGCGGAGTCCTCGACGCTCGACGTCCACGCCGCCGGAGTCTCGGGGGCGACCGCAGTGTTCCTGCTGCTGCGTGCCTTCGCCTCGGGCTGCACCGCGCTCACCGGGGTCGAGGCGGTGTCCAACGGCGTGCCCTACTTCCGCCCGCCCAAGGCGCGCAACGCGGCCGGCGTGCTGCTGGCCATGGGGGCCCTCGCCGTCACGATGTTCGGCGGCGTCACGTTCCTGGCCGTGCGCACGGGCGTGCGCATCTCGGAGGACAACGCCACGCTCGGGCTTCCGGCCGACGCCGCGCAGCCCACGGTGCTGGCGCAGCTGGGGCAGGCGGTGTTCGGTGCGGGCTCGCTGGGCTTCTACGCCCTGCAGATCTTCACGACGGCGATCCTCGTCCTCGCGGCGAACACGGCGTACAACAGCTTCCCCATCATGGGCTCGGTGCTCGGCCGCGACGGCTACCTGCCGCGTCAGTTCGGGCGTCGCGGCGACCGGCTGGTGTTCAGCAACGGGATCCTCGTGCTGGCCGCCGCCTCTGCGCTGCTGATCGTGGCGTTCGACGCGAGCGTCACGCGGCTGGTGCAGCTGTACATCATCGGCGTCTTCCTCTCGTTCACGATCTCGCAGGCCGGCATGGTGAAGCGCTGGACGGCGCAGCTGCGCACGGCCACGGGGCAGGAGCGGGGGCCCATGCTGCGCTCGCGCGCGGTCAACGCCGTCGGCGCGCTCGTGACCGGGCTGGTGCTGCTCATCGTTGTGGTCACCAAGTTCACCCACGGCGCCTGGCTCGTCATCATCGCGATCCCGCTGTTCTTCACGATGATGGTCGCGATCCACCGGCACTACCGCCGCACCGACGAGCGCCTGGCCCCCTCCCCCGGCGGCGTGCGGCTGCCCAGCCGCGTCCACGCGGTGGTGCTGGTCTCCCGGCTGCACGCGCCCGCGATGCAGGCGCTGGCCTTCGCGCGCGCGTCGCGGCCGGACACGCTCGTCGCGCTGCACGTCGAGTCCGACGACGCGGAGTCCGAGGCGCTGCAGAAGGCGTGGAGCGACCGGCGGATCCCGGTGCCGCTGGTGTCGCTGGAGTCGCCGTACCGCGACCTCACCGCGCCCGTGCTCGAGTACGTGCGACGCGTGCGGCGCGAGAGCCCGCGCGACATGGTGGCCGTCTACATCCCCGAGTACGTGCCGGGGCACTGGTGGGAGGCGCTGCTGCACAACCAGAGCGCCCTGCGCCTGCACGTGCGGCTGCGGCGCGAGCGCGGCGTCATCGTCGTGGCCGTGCCGCTGCTCGTCGACGACGCCGCCGGCACTCCGGCGGCGCCTGCGGGGGCCCTGCGGTGACACACTCCCTCGCGTGAGCGCCGGAGCCGGCCCGTGGTCGCGGATCCGCGCGTCCCGGGGCACCCGAGTCCTCGTGGCGACGATTGGCATCGGGCTGATCTGGGTGGCCGTCCTCCTGGCCCAGTCGCAGGCACCCGTGGACCTCACCGTCGCGCTGCTCGTCCTGCTGGCGGTGGTGCTGGCCCTGGCCCTCGTGACCGGTCCGGTGCTCGGCGTCGTCACCGGGCTGGCCGCCGTGGTGCTGGTGAACTGGTACCTGGTGCCGCCCTTCGGCACCTTCGAGGTGGCCAGCCCCGACAACCTCGTGGCGCTCGTGGTGTTCGCGCTCGTCGCGGGGGTCGCGTCGGTGCTCGTGGAGGTCAACGCCCGGGTGCGCGCGCGGGCCGCGCGCAGCGAGGAGCGCGCCGCCCTCATCGGCGAGCTCGTGGCCAAGGACAGCGCCACCGGCGCGCGGGACGCGCTCGAACGGCTCCGGCTCGCCCTCGAGCTCGACCACCTGGCCCTCGTGGGCGACGACGCCGGTGCGCCCGCGGACCTGCTGGTCGTCGGCGGACCGTCGCCGGACCGCACGACGCTCGACGTCGCCGTGCAGGGCGGCTACCGGCTCGTCGGGCAGGGGCCGGCGCGCCTCGCGGAGGACCCCCAGTACGTCGCCAGCCTGGCCTCGGCGGTGGTCCGCGCCTACGAGGGCGACCGCATGGAGGTGGAGCGCCGTCGGGCCGAGCAGCTCGCCGCGGTCGACGCGGCGCGCACGGCGCTGCTCGCCAGCGTGGGGCACGACCTGCGCACCCCGCTGGCCGGGCTGCGGGTGGCCGTCGACGCGCTGCTCGAGCCCGACGGGCGGCTCGACGAGGACCTGCGCCGCGAGCTGCTCGACACCGTGGACGCCTCCACGTCGCGGCTGTCCGAGCTCATCACCAACCTCCTCGACATGAGCCGTCTGGAGGCCGGCGTCGTCGCGGTGGTGGCCGAGCCCACGGCGGTGGACGCCGTCGTGGCCGCGGCCCTGCTCGCGCGCCGCTCCGGCCACGAGGTCGAGGTGGACGTGAGCGACACCCTCCCGCTCGTGCAGTGCGACCCCGTCCTGCTCGAGCGCATCGTGGACAACCTGGTGTCCAACGCGCTGCGCCACGGCGCGCCTGCGGACGGCGCACCCGTGCTCGTGCGGGCCGCGGCGTCCGACGACGGTGTCGAGCTCGACGTCGTCGACCACGGGCCGGGGCCGGGCGCGGTGCCGGACCGCACCACGGCGCGGCGCCGGGCCGACGCCGGCGCCGGGCTCGGCCTGGACATCGTGCGCGGGTTCTGCCGGGCCATGGACGCGGGGCTGGAGTTCCTCGAGACGCCGGGCGGCGGGCTGACCGTGCGCGTGCGCCTCCCGCTGGCCGGCGGTGCGCCGTGACCGACCTGCTCGTCGTCGAGGACGACGACCAGCTGCGCCGGGCGCTCACGCTCACACTGCGCTCCCGCGGCTACTCCGTGCACCCGGTGGCCACCGGCGCGGACGCCGTCACCCGGGTGCAGGGGTCGCGCCTGGACGCCGTCGTGCTCGACCTCGGCCTCCCCGACCTCGACGGCCTGGTCGTGCTCGAGCGGATCCGTGCGGTCAGCGACGTACCGGTCGTGGTGCTCTCGGCCCGCCGCGACCAGCGCGACAAGGTGACGGCGCTCGACGCCGGCGCCGACGACTACCTCACCAAGCCGTTCGGGGTGGAGGAGCTGCTCGCCCGGTTGCGCGCCGCCCAGCGCCGCGCCGGGCCGGCGGGCGGCGCCGGGCTGGTGCGCACCGACGACTTCGTGGTGGACCTGGGCCGCAAGACGGTCACCGGCGCCTCGGGCCGGGAGATCCACCTGACGCCCACCGAGTGGGGCGTGCTGGAGGTGCTCGTGCGGGCCGACGGCCTGCTGGTGCCGGGAGCGGACCTGCTGCGCGAGGTGTGGGGGCCGGCGTACGAGTCGCAGACGAACTACCTGCGCGTGTACCTCGCGACGCTGCGGCGCAAGCTCGAGCCCGACCCGAGCCGGCCGCGCTACCTCATCACCGCGCCGGGGCTCGGCTACCGGTTCGAGGCGGGCGGGCCCTGATCCGCGGAGCCGTCGCGCCGGCCGCCCGGGCCGGGTGCCCGGTCGGGGCGTGCCGGGCGGCCGGGAGTACGGTGCCCACGTCGGAGCAGTCGGAGCAGGGCTCGGGCGGCGCAACGCCTGGGCGTCACGGTCGGAAACACAGCGGAAACAAACGGGACACCGACGGGAAACCCCCGCGGCCTAGGTTTCCCGCAGACGCCGCGGCGAGCCCGTCGCGGCCGGCGCGGCGCCACGTCACCGGGAGAGCCGGGACACCTCGAGGAGGAACGGATGTTCAACAACGCTGACGAGGTCATGCGGTTCATCAAGGACGAGGGCGTCGCCTTCGTCGATGTCCGCTTCACCGACCTTCCTGGCGTGCAGCAGCACTTCAACGTGCCCGCCCAGTCCGTCGGCGAGGACTTCTTCACCGAGGGCCAGATGTTCGACGGCTCGTCGATCCGCGGCTTCCAGGCGATCAACGAGTCCGACATGAAGCTCATCCCGGACGTCTCGACGGCCTTCGTCGACCCGTTCCGCAAGGAGAAGACGCTCGCGCTGAACTTCTCGATCGTCGACCCGTACACCAACGAGCCCTACAGCCGCGACCCGCGCCAGGTCGCCGCGAAGGCCGAGGCCTACATGGCCTCCACCGGCATCGCCGACACCGCGTTCTTCGCCCCCGAGGCCGAGTTCTACATCTTCGACGACGTCCGCTTCGAGACCAAGCAGAACGAGGGCTACTACCACATCGACTCCATCGAGGGCGCCTGGAACAGCGGGCGCATCGAGGACGGCGGCAACCGCGGCTACAAGACCCGCTACAAGGGCGGCTACTTCCCCGTCCCGCCGACCGACCACTACGCCGACCTGCGTGACGAGATCTGCGTGGCGCTCGACGCCCTCGGCCTCCAGGTCGAGCGCTCGCACCACGAGGTGGGCACCGGCGGCCAGGCCGAGATCAACTACCGCTTCGACTCGCTGAGCCGCTCCGCCGACAAGGTGCAGCTGTTCAAGTACGTCGTGAAGAACGTCGCCTGGCGCGCAGGCAAGACCGCGACCTTCATGCCGAAGCCGCTCTTCGGCGACAACGGCTCGGGCATGCACTGCCACCAGTCGCTCTGGAAGGGCGGCGAGCCGCTGTTCTACGACGAGCTGGGCTACGGCGGCCTGTCCGACACCGCGCGCTGGTACGTCGGCGGCCTGCTGCACCACGCGCCGTCGCTGCTGGCCTTCACCAACCCGACGGTGAACTCCTACCACCGCCTGGTGCCGGGCTACGAGGCACCGGTCAACCTGGTCTACTCCGCGCGCAACCGCTCCGCCTGCGTGCGCGTGCCGGTGACGGGCACCAACCCCAAGGCCAAGCGCATCGAGTTCCGCGTGCCGGACCCGTCGGGCAACCCCTACCTCGCCTTCGCGGCGATGCTCATGGCCGGCCTCGACGGCATCAAGAACAAGATCGAGCCGCCGGCGCCGGTCGACAAGGACCTCTACGACCTCCCGCCGGACGAGGCCGCCTCGATCCCGCAGGTGCCGGGCAGCCTCGCCGCGGTCATCGACCGCCTCGAGGACGATCACGCCTACCTCGCCGAGGGCGGCGTGTTCACCGAGGACCTCATCGAGACCTGGATCGACTACAAGCGCAGCGCGGAGATCGCCCCCATCGCCCTGCGCCCGCACCCCCACGAGTTCGAGCTCTACTACGACGTGTGATCCCGCCGGTCCCTGACTTGGTCGGGGATCCGGGCGCCTCGCTCACGAGGACGGAGCCCGCACGAGCCGCGCATCTCGCGTGGCCGTGCGGGCTCCTCCGCGTCACCAGTTGCTGCGGGAGCCGGACTGGGTGTCAGGCGCGGCCGTGCGTACCGGTTCCGGACGCCGGGTCGGCGTCGTCGGGCTGGTCGGTCGTCGCCGGCCCTTCCGCGGTGTGCCGGCGCGCGCCGACGGCGGCGCGCACGCGCGTGACGGGCGGCCAGGAGAGCGGGTGCACGCGCCGGGCGCCGCGTCCGACGAGCCAGCTGACGGCGACGGTGAGCGCGAGCAGCGGCACGAAGCCCAGCCCGATGTGGGTGAACTCGAGGGCGAGCAGCCCTGCGGTCACGGGGATGCGCTGGGCGACGGCGAGGAACGCGGCGGCGCCCAGCAGCGCGAGCTCCGCCGTCTCGCTGCCGCGGTCGCCGATCCCCCAGAGCGCGGCCACGAGCGCGCCCAGCGCCGCGCCCGTGGCGAACGCCGGGGTGAGCAGGCCGCCGATGGCGCCTGCGCGCAGGCACAGCCAGGTGGCCGTGGGCTTCGCGATCACGAACCCGGCCGCGAGGGCCGCCGTCGCGGGCGAGGAGAACAGGCCCTGGGCCAGCGCCTTGCCGTTGCCCAGGATCTCGGGGTAGGCGATCGCGAGGACGCCGGTCGCCGCGAACGCGACCGGGATGGCCACCGCCGAGCGCCAGCCGCGAGGGGCGTGGGTGCGCGCATGGGTCATCGACGCGCGGAACGGCTGTGCGCCCAGGGCGGCGAGCACTCCGACGACGACGGCCGCCGCGACCAGGCCGGGCGAGAGCGCGAGCGCGGGGAGTTGGTAGGTCTGCTCCCGGCCCAGCAGCGCGTAGGTGGTGGCGGTGGCGCTGGCGCTGCTCAGCGCCGCGACGACGACCGCGCGCGGCCGGGCGCTGAGCAGCAGCGCCTCGAGCGCGAACACCGTGCCGCTCAGGGGCACGTTGTAGACGGCGGCCAGCCCCGCGCCGGCACCGGCCGCCAGCAGCAGGCGACGGTCCGCGAGCGACACGCCCAGCCAGGCGCCGATCCTGCCGCCGAAGGCCGCCCCCAGCTCGCGCGGCGCACCCTCGCGACCGAGCGAGGCGCCCGCGCCGACGGCCACCACCTGAAGCACGCCGTCGCTGGCGACGGGGCCGATCGCCATGCGCGCCGTGCCGGAGTGCAGGGCGTGGGTGACCGACACCGTCGACCGCACGATGCTGCGGTGGATCCACCAGCCGATGCCGACGACGGCGCCGCCGACCGTCAGCGCCACGATGCGCCGCTGCGCGCTCGCCTGCTCGACGCCGGCGAGGAACGACTCCTCGGTGTAGCCGAACGCCACGTGCTGGACCAGGTGCAGCAGCGACAGCAGCAGCACGCCGCCGAGGCCCGCCACGATCCCCGTGAGCACCGCGCCGACGAGGAGTCGCGCGAGGCGCCCGGCCCGGCCGTCACGACCGGGTCCGGGGCCGGCGTGGCGCTCTCGCCCTGTCGCCCACGGCATGCGCGCCCTCACGAGCTCGGGCTGGATCCGCGCCGAGTGCGGGCGGCGGAGGCCGAGGACTCCGTGCCTCGCGCCTCGGGTACCGGCCTGCGCTGTGGGCGGGTGGCGGAGGGCGAGGAGTCCGCCCCCTGCGCCTCGAGCGCCTCGACGAACCGGGTGAGCGCGGGGATGGCGCGGGTGAGCGACTCGCGCTCGGCCGGATCGAGCGCACGAAGACCGGCCTCGATCCGCCGTGCGTTCGCCCGCTGCCAGTCGCGCAACGCGCTCCGGCCGGCACTCGTGGCAGTCACCACCAGCACCCGCCGGTCGGCGGCGTCGGGACTGCGCTCGACCAGGCCGGCCTCGACCATCTGCTGCACCAGCGTGCTCACGGTGTTCGTGGCCAGGTGCTGGCGGCCGGCCAGCTCCCCCACGCGCAGGCCGGGTTCCTCCTCGAGCCGCTGGAGCAGCTCCACCTGTGCCATGGGCAGCCGCTCCCACGGGATCTCGCTGCGGACGCCGGAGCGCAAGGCGCGCCGCAGCCGGGTCACGAGACCGGCGAGCGTCGTCGCGTCGCCGACCGAGCGGCCGGAGGCAGGGCTCATGCCCGCAGGATATATCTGACCCAGAACTGTTCTTGGTCAGAACGACCGAGCAGCCCACACGGTGGGAGCGGCACCCGGGCGCGACCGCCGGCGCGGACCAGGGAACGACCCCATGGGGCCTGCCCGACACGGGACCTATGGCCCTGCCCGCCGCGCCCCCGGCATCCCACGCTGGTCGTCCGACCTCGCGATGGACGGAGGCGATGCATGGCGGCATCCCTGGTGGCGGCCTCGCGCCGCGCGGACGAGCGGCGGGAGGAGCTGCTCGCGCTCGCGGAGCGACTGGCGCGCGAGTACCGCGACATGCCGGCGGGTGGTGTGCTGCGGTGCGTCTCGCGGGCCGTCCACCTGGCCCGCGTCGGCAACCCGACACCGGACGAGCTCCCCGTCCGGGCCGAGCAGCTGGCGCGCCTGCTCATCGAGCAACGCCGGGAGCCGTGGGAGCCGGCGTCGCACCGAGCGCCCGACCAGCTCAGTCAGGGTGCCTGACGGCGAACACCGCGGCCTGCGTGCGCCGGTGCAGCCCCAGCTTCGCGAAGATCGACGACACGTAGTTCTTCACCGTCTTCTCGGCCAGGAACAACGAGTCGGCGATCTCCCGGTTGGTCATGCCCTCCCCGATCAGGTGCAGGATCCGCTGCTCCTGGGCCGTGAGCTGGTCGACCTCCGTCGTCGAGGAGGCGTGGCGCACCTGGTCGAGCACCCGCCGGGTCACCGCGGGGTCGAGGGTGGACTCCCCGGCAGCGCCCCTGCGCACGGCGTCGACGATGGTCGCGCCGCGCACCTGCTTCAGCAGGAAGCCGGCCGCACCCGCCTCGATCGCATCCACCACGGAGTCCTGGTCGTCCTCCCCCGTGAGGACCACCAGGGCGACCTGCGGGTGCCGCGCCTGCATCTCGCGGCACAGCTCGACCCCCGAGACGTCGGGGAGGCGGATGTCGAGGATCACCACGTCCGGTCGCGCGGCGGGCACCAGGCGCAGAGCGTCTGCCGCACGCGACGCCTCACCGCACACCACGAGATCCGGCTCGGCGTCCAGCAGGCACGTCAGCCCACGGCGCACCACCTCGCAGGGATCCACGAGGAAGACCCGGATGCGGTCCTCCGACCCTGACGCGGTCACGGCGTCCCCTCCTCGCAGGAGCAGGCAACGGCCTCGTTCCTGATGTTACGGATGCCACGGGGTGGGTTGCCGCGCGAGCGGCAGCGGGTGGCCGGCGGGTTCCGCACCACCCGTGGCGGCCGCCGGCTCACGTGAGCCCGCCCGCCCACGGCGGGGCACGCTCGCCTACGATGTGCGGCGAGAGGCGGACGTCCCGGGAGGATGCCCGCCTCTCGCTGCGCCCGTCGCCGGTCGATCCCCCGTCGCGCCGCCGCGCCCGGGAGCACACTGGCGCCGCGAGGGAACCGGACTGCCGCCCACCGCGTGTCTGCGGGTGAGGGGAGGCGCCATGAGAGCCGAGCTCGAGTTCGACTCCTTCTACGCGCGGACGCGCCCCCGGCTGCTCCAGCAGCTCACGCTCGTGACGCTCGACCGCGAGCAGGCGGCGGACGCGCTCCAGGACGCCTACATCCGCGCCTGGCAGCAGTGGGACCGCATCGCCGAGTACGACGACCCGGAGAGCTGGGTGCGCACCGTGGCCTACCGGCGGTGCGTGAGCCACTGGCGCCGGCTCGTGACGGCCCGGCGCGCCGCACCGCGGGTCGCGGTGGACGACGTCGTGGCCCCCGTGGGCACGGCGGAGGTCGTCGCGGTGCGGCAGGCGTTGGCCGCCCTGTCGCCCGAGCACCGCGCCGTGCTGGTGCTGCACGAGCTGTGCGACCTCGGCGTCGAGGAGATCGCGGCGTCGCTGCGCGTGCCGCGCGGCACGGTGAAGTCCCGGCTCGCGCGGGCCCGCACGGCACTCGCCCGGCTCCTGGCCGAACCGCCCGACCCGCCGCCTCGGCCGGCGCCCGGCGCACCCGCGCCGGTCCCCCCGTCCGCAACCGACCCGTCGAGGGCGCGACCGACCGCCGTGCCCGCCGTCGCGCGAATCGAGGTGCCCGATGTCCTCCACCCGTGAGCTGCTCGAGGCCGCCGTGCCGGTCGTCCGCGAGCCGGGACCGCCGGCCGCGGAGGTCCGGGAGCTCGGCCGCCGGCGCGCCCGCCGCTCGCGCGCGGTCGGGGCGCTCGCGGGCACGGTCGGCCTCGTGGTGTGCCTGGCCCTGGGCGCCCAGCTCCTGCGCGCGCCGGACTCCGCGCCGGCTGTCGGTCCCGCGCCGTCGCCGTCCGTGGCACGCGATCCGCTCGCCGGGCCGGTGCCCGACGGCCTCGTGGGCTCGGTGTGGGTGGTCGCGCTCGGCGGGACCGTCGCGCCGTCGCTCGCCCGCCTGCCCGGGGACCCGGGGAGCACGCCGAGCGCGGTGCTGCGCTTCGACGACGGGCACCGCCTGACCCTCGTGTGGCAGCGCCGGGGCGGCTCCATCACCGTCTCGGGACGCTGGGAGCTCACCACCCGCTCCGCCGGCCCGCTGTCGACGAGCTCGGGGGGCGCGCTGCGGCTGACGCTGTCGGAGAACTTCGAGATGCCTCTGCCGCTCCAGACCCTCGCCGCGCGGCTCGAGACGTCCGAGACGTGGGCCGCGTTCGACACCGTCGCCCCCGAGCGCGACTACCTCACCGCGACCGCCGTCGTCGGTATCGGCGCGGGCGGACGGTTCCTCATGTACCTCGTCCGTCCCGGGGCGGTGGTCCCGGCGCGCTGACGCCGCCGGCGGGTACGGCGGCGACACGTCGGGGCGCGGACGCGTGCGGCAGGACCGCCCGGACGGCGGGTTACCGTGGTCGGCGGACGCGACGAGGAGGCGGTATGCGGCGGACCACGACGGCACGGACCACGCTGGCGGTCGCGCTGCTCGCCGGCCTCGCGGCGCTGCCCGCCGCTCCCGCGGCCGGCGTCGCGCCGGCGTCCGCCCCGGGACGTGCGGCGACGTCGGCGGCCGCCGCGACGCGCGCCGCGGCCGTCGTGCCCGCCGTCGTCTACGCCCCGGCCATCCCGGGCGCCGCGCCCTACCGCGGCATCGTGCGCGCCGACGTCCGCAAGGTCATCGTGGTCACCGCGGCGTCCACCCGCAGCACCGTCGCGCTGCTCACCCTGTATCGCCGGTCGGGCGCCGGCTGGCACCGCGTGAGCACGTGGCCGGCCCGCCTCGGCTACGGCGGCCTGGTGCCGGGCTGGCGGCGGGTGCAGGGGACGGGCACCACCCCCGAGGGCAGCTTCGCGATCACCACGGCCTTCGGTCGCCGCGCCAACCCCGGCACGTCGATGCCCTACACGAAGGTGACCGACGACGACTGGTGGGTGGAGGACCGCACCTCGGCGTACTACAACCAGATGCGCCGGGCCAGTCAGGGCGGCTTCCACGTGACGACGCACGGCTACAACGGGTCCGAGCACCTCGCGCGCATGGGCTCGCAGTACGACTACGTGGCCGTCGTCGACTTCAACCGGCCCCACCCCGTGATCGGCCGCGGCGCCGGCATCTTCCTGCACGCGTTCGGCCGCGGCGCCACCGCGGGGTGCGTGTCGATCCAGTGGGCCCACATGCGCCAGGTGCTCCAGTGGCTGCACCCGGGCGACAACGCCCGGATCATCATCGGCACCCGCGCCTTCCTCGCCGGCTGACGTCGACGGACGGACCGGGGGGTCAGCCGGCGGCGCCGGGGTCCCTCTCGATGCGGTGCAGGTCGGCCAGGATCTGGCGCGAGGGCCACACGAGGAAGGCCACCGCGGCCACCGCGAGGCCGACGACGGCCATGACGACGACGGAGAACGCCGGGCTGGTCACGGTGGCCACCCACCCCACGACGAGGTAGCCGAGGAAGGTGAGCAGGCCGAAGCCCGCGGCCGCGACGCCGACCACCGCGCCGCGGTTCTCGTTCGCGGTGAAGAGCGTCGTGAACGTCATCACCGGCACGAGGAACGCCTGCGCCATCCCGGACAGGGTCCACAGCACGAGCAGCACGATCACGGGCGGCTCGATGCCGGTGACGAGCAGCGGCAGGCTCATGCCGATCGACATCGGCAGCACGAGGTCCAGCTGCGTCCTCGGCATCGCGCGGCCCACGAGGAACGCCCCGACGGCGGCGCCGGTCACCACGGCGGCCATGAGCAGGGCGCCCACGCCGTCGCTCTCACCCTGCTGGCGCCCGTAGGCGAGCGCCACGGCCTCCGGCGCCACCAGCGGCAGCGCCATGCCCCAGCCGAGCAGCACGAGCGCCCGGCGCGAGGAGTCGCTGAACAGCAGCCGCCAGCCGTTCATCATGTCCAGGACGAGGTCCAGCACGCCGATGGAGCCCGCCCCGGCCAGCGCGGCGGGCCGGGGCCGCAGGTAGGCGAGCAGGATGACGAACGACGCCACGAACGACAGCGCGTCGAGGAACAGCGCGGCGCGCGCGTCGGTCAGCTGCACGATGACGCCGCCCAGCACGAGGCCCACGGCCTGGTTGGCGAGGCTCAGCGAGCGCGAGAGCCCCGACCCGTAGGTGACGAGGTCGACCCGGCCCAGAACCTCGGGGACGATGGCCGCCTTGGCGGAGGCGAACAGCGGCGTCGCCGTCTCGGCGACGAACAGCAGCGCGAACAGGAGCCACAGCGGGGTGCCCGGCAGCGCGGCGAGCGCCAGCAGGGCGACGACGACGGCGCGCAGCACGTCGGCCCCCAGCATCACGCTCCGCCGGGAGAAGCGGTCGGCGAGCGGGCTGAGCAGCGCACCGCCGAACAGCGACGGCAGGATCGAGACGGCGAACGTCGCGGCGGCCAGCAGCGGGGAGTCGGTGTGCGAGAGCACCAGCAGCGCCAGGGCGACGCGCGCGATCTGGTCGCCGGCCTCGCTCGTGATCTGGGCGAGCAGCATGCCGCGGTACTCGCGCACCGCCAGCACGTCGCGCAGCCGGGCCCGGCCCGGCGAGTGCGCGGCGCGGCCGTCCCCGAGATCGGTCACGCGTAGAACACCCTCTCCACGACCCCCCGTGCCCGCCGCGTGATGCGACGGTAGTCATCGAGCAGCGCCCCACTCTCGCCAGGACGGTATCCCAGCAGCCGGGCGACGGCCGCGAGGTCGCGCGTGTCGGTCGGCACCATGTCGCTCGCGCGTCCGCGCACGAGCATGACGGCGTCCCGCACGCGCGTGGCCATCCGCCAGGCGGACGCGAGGTGCTCGGCGTCCTCGCGGTCGAGCAGGCCTGCGTCGGCGGCCGCGGCCAGGGCCGGCAGCGTGCGGGTGGTGCGCAGGCCGGGCACGTCGTGGCCGTGGCGCAGGGTGACGAGCTGGGCCACCCACTCGACGTCGCTCAGCCCGCCGCGACCGAGCTTCGTGTGCAGGCCGGGGTCCGCGCCGCGCGGCAGCCGTTCGGCCTCCATGCGCGCCTTGAGCCGCCGGATCTCCCGCACGTCGCCCTCGGGCACGCCGCCCGCGGGGTAGCGCAACGGGTCGATGAGGGCCACGAACCGCTCCCCGAGCTCGACGTCCCCCGCGACCGGCTCGGCGCGCAGCAGCGCCTGCGCCTCCCACGGCGACGACCATCGCGCGTAGTAGGCCGCGTACGACGCGAGCGTGCGCACCAGCGGCCCGTTGCGCCCCTCCGGTCGCAGGTCGGCGTCGACCTCCAGCGGCGGGTCCGGCGTCGGGAGCATGAGCAGGCGGCGCAGCTCGCCGGCGACGGCGAGGGCGGCGGCGTGCGCGTCCTGGTCGTCGGCGCCCGGCAGCGGGTCGTGCACGAACAGCACGTCGGCGTCGCTGGCGAAGCCGAGCTCTCCCCCGCCGAACCGGCCCATCGCGACCACCAGGAACCGGGTGGGCATGGGGGCGCCCCGCCCCGCCTCGACCGCGCGCACGGCGATCTCGAGGCCGCCCACCACCGTGGCCGCAGCGATGTCCGAGAGCGCCACTCCCGCGTCGTCCACCTCGGCGACGCCGAGCAGCTCGGCCACCGCGGTGCGGAACAGCTCGCGGCGGCGCAGCGCGCGGACCGCCGCGATGCCCACCTCGGGCTCGTCGTAGCGGCGCGCCGCGCTGAGCGCCTCGGTGACCAGCGCCTCGCGCGGCCGCGGCTCGAGCTCGGCGTCGTCGGCGAGCATCGTGACGGCCTCGGGCGCGCGCTGGAGCAGCTCGCTGGCGTAGCGGCTCGACGCGAGCACCGTGGCGAGCCGTTGCGCGGTGAGCGACTCGTCGCGCAGCAGGCGCAGGTACCACGGCGTGGAGCCCAGCGCGTCGCTCACGCGGCGGAACGCGAGCAGGCCCGCGTCGGGGTCCGGGGCGCCGGCGAACCAGCCGAGCATCACGGGCAGCAGCGTGCGCTGGATGGCGGCGCGACGCGTGACGCCGGAGGTGAGCGCCTCGAGGTGCTGGAGCGCGACGGCGGGGTCGCTGAACCCGAGCGCCTCGAGGCGCTCGCGCGCGGCCTCGGACGTCAGCCGCGCCTCACCGGCGTGCAGCCGGGCGACGGCGTTGAGCAGCGGACGGTAGAACAGCTTCTCGTGCAGCCGGCGCACCTCGCGGCGGTGCCCCTGCAGGGCCTTGTCGAGCTCGGCCACGGGATCGCTGCGGTAGCCCATCGAGCGCGCGATGCGACGCAGGTCGTCCTCGCCCTCCGGGATCACGTGCGTCCGGCGCAGCCGGTGCAGCTGCATGCGGTGCTCCAGCGTGCGCAGGAACACGTACGACGACGTGAGCGTGCCGGCGTCGTCGCGCCCGACGTACCCCCACGTGGCGAGCGACTCGAGCGCGACGGTCGTCGTGGGGCTGTGCAGCATGACGTCGGAGCGGCCGTGCACCAGCTGGAGCAGCTGCACGGAGAACTCGACGTCGCGCAGTCCGCCGACTCCGAGCTTGAGCTGGCGGTCCGCGTCGCGGGCGGGCACGTTCTCCTCGACGCGCCTCCGCATCGCCTGCGTGTCCTCGACGAAGTTCGGGCGGCCCGCAGCAGACCACACCATCGGGGTCACGAGGTCGACGAACCGCGCCCCGAGCGCGAGGTCGCCCGCGGCAGGGCGCGCCTTGAGCAGCGCCTGGAACTCCCACGTCGAGGCCCAGCGCCGGTAGTAGCCCTCGTACGACGGCAGCGTGCGCACGAGCGTGCCCTGCCGGCCCTCGGGCCGCAGGTTGGCGTCGACCTCCCAGATCGTCCCCTCGGCGGTCGGCGCGCTGCACGCGCGCATGAGCGCCTGGGCCAGCCGCGTCGCCGAGCGCAGCGCCTCGGTCTCGTCGGCGTCGTCGACCGCCTCGGCCACGAACAGCACGTCGACGTCGGAGATGTAGTTCAGCTCCCGGCCGCCGCACTTGCCCATCGCGACCACTGCCAGCCGGCAGCGCCGGGCGTCGTCCGGGTGCTCGGCGCGGGCCACGGCGAGCGCCGTCTCGAGCGTCGCGTCGGCCAGGTCGGCCAGGGCGGCCGCGACGTCGGCGAAGGGCGCCCCGTCGGCGAGGTCGGCCGCGGCGACGGCCAGCAGCTCGCGCCGGTACGCCGCCCGCAGCGCCGCGAGCGCGTCGCCCGCCGACTTGCCGGCGACCGGCTGCGCGTCGGAGGGATCGGCGCCCACCGCGCGCATGAGCTCGGCCCGCATCTCCGTGCCGTCCGGCAGGCGCACCGCGGGCTCGTCGTCCGGGCCGGGTCCCGCCAGCACGGTCACGTGGTCGGGGTGGCGCACGAGATGGTCGCCGAGCGCGGCCGAGGTGCCGAGCACGGCGTACACCCGGGCGCGCAGGCGCGGGTCGGTGTCGAGCGCGCCGACGAGCGCGGCCGAGGCCAGCGCCCCGGTGTCGGCGATGCGGGCGAGCGTCGCGAGCGCGAGGTCCGGGTCGGGCGCGAGGGCGAGGTCGTCGACGGCGTCCTCGCCCAGTGCCACGAGGCCCGGGGCGCTCAGCAGCCGGACGGCGGCGCCGGCGTCGACGAACCCGAGGCGGGCGAGCCGGCCCTGCAGGCTCCCGGCCCGGTCGCCGGGCGCCGCGTCCGACGGCACGTCAGTCCCGCGCGCCGGCCCGGACCACGTCGGCGAACGCGATCGCGAAGGGACGCCACGCGGCGACGAGCTCGTCCTCGCGCTCCACGAACGGCCGCACCACCTCGTCGCGGTCGAGGCCGAGACGGGCGACGGTGTCGGAGTCGTCGTCGATCCAGCTGTCCATGATCGCGGCGTCGATCTCCGGGTGGAACTGGAGCGCCCAGGCGTGCTCGCCGATGCGGTACGCCTGGTGGGCGCACGCCGCCGTGGACGCGAGCGGGACGGCGCCGTCGGGCAGCACGGTCATCGCGTCGATGTGGAACTGGCCCACCGGTGCGCCCTGGGGGACCTGCGAGAGCAACGGGTCCTTCTCGGCCGCGGGCAGCAGCGTGAGCTCGGTGATGCCCACCTCGGCGGTCTGCGCCCGCTCGACCCGACCGCCGCAGGCCAGGGTCATCACCTGCCCACCGAGGCACACGCCGAGCACCGGCCGGCCCTCGTCCACCGTGCGCGCCACGAGCGCGCGCTCGGCCGGCAGCCAGGGGGCGACGTCGTCCTCCCACGCCGCCATCGCGCCGCCGAGCACCACGAGCCCGTCCACGTCCTCGGGCAGCGACTCGGGCACGGGCTCCCCCGCGTCGGCGAGCACCTCGACCACCTCGACGCCGGCCTCGGCCCACCACCGGCCGAGCAGCGCGGGCGGGTCGGTGGGGTCGTTGCGCACCACGAGCAGACGCGTGCGCCGCTGGTCGCTCACAGGACCGGGAGGTAGCGCGCGAGCTCGAACGGGGTCACCTGTCGCCGGTACTCGGCCCACTCGGCCCGCTTGTTGCGCAGGAAGAAGTCGAAGACGTGCTCGCCGAGGGTCTCGGCGACCAGCTCGCTGCGCTCCATCACCGTGACCGCCTGGCCCAGCGAGCTGGGCAGCGGCTCGATCCCCAGGGCGCGGCGCTCGGCCTCGGTGAGGGCCCAGACGTCGTCCTCCGCGCCGGGGGGCAGCTCGTAGCCCTCCTCGACGCCCTTGAGCCCCGCGGCCAGCATGACCGCGAACGCGAGATAGGGGTTGGCCGCGGTGTCGATCGAGCGGAACTCGATGCGCGTGGCGTTGCCCTTGGTGGGCTTGTACATCGGGATGCGCACGAGAGCCGAGCGGTTGTTGTGGCCCCAGCACACGTACGCCGGCGCCTCTCCGCCGCCGCCGAGCCGCTTGTAGCTGTTGACCCACTGGTTGGTGACCGCGGTGATCTCCGGGGCGTGGCGCAGCAGCCCGGCGATGAAGCTGCGGCCCACCTTGGACAGCTGGAACTCCGCGCCGGCCTCGTAGAACGCGTTGCGGTCGCCCTCGAAGAGCGACACGTGCGTGTGCATGCCGGACCCGGGGTGGTCGGGGAACGGCTTGGGCATGAAGGTCGCGTACACGCCCTGCTCGAGCGCGACCTCCTTCATCACCAGCCGGAAGGTCATGATGTTGTCCGCGGTGGTGAGCGCGTCGGCGTAGCGCAGGTCGATCTCCTGCTGGCCGGGCGCACCCTCGTGGTGGCTGAACTCCACCGAGATGCCCATCGCCTCGAGCATCGTGATGGCCTGGCGGCGGAAGTCGTAGCCCTGCCCGTGCGGCGTGTGGTCGAAGTAGCCGACGTCGTCGATCGGTCGCGGGACGGCGCCCCGCTCGAACCCCTGCTCGAGCAGGAAGAACTCGATCTCGGGGTGGGTGTAGAAGCTGAAGCCGAGGTCGGCGGCGCGGTTGAGCGCGCGCTTGAGGACGTGACGGGGGTCGGCGTAGGACGGGCTGCCGTCCGGCATGAGGATGTCGCAGAACATGCGGGCCGTGCCGGGGCTCTCGCCGCGCCAGGGCAGCACCTGGAACGTGCCGGGGTCGGGCTTGGCGAGCATGTCGGACTCGTAGACGCGGGCGAAGCCCTCGATCGCCGAGCCGTCGAAGCCGATGCCCTCGGCGAAGGCGCCCTCGAGCTCGGCCGGCGCCACGGCCACCGACTTGAGCATGCCGAGGACGTCGGTGAACCAGAGCCGGACGAACCGGATGTCCCGCTCCTCGATCGTGCGCAGCACGAACTCCGTCTGCTTGTCCATGGCGCCCATCTTGGACCAGGACGCGCGGGCGCGGTGCGTCGGCTCGCCCGACCGGGACGCCGGTGCCCGCCCCACGCCTCGCCCGCCCGCCGCACGGGTGGGCGCCGCGCCCTAGGCTGGCCGCGTGCCCCAGCTGCGCGTCGCGCTCGCCCAGGTCAACCCGACCGTGGGCGACCTGTCCGGCAACGTCGACGCCGTCCTGGCCGCGGCACGGAGCGCCCACGAGGCGGGCAGCCACCTCGTGGCCTTCCCGGAGATGGTGGTCACGGGCTACCCGGTCGAGGACCTCGCCCTGCGCCCGTCGTTCCAGGACGCGAGCCGCGCGGCGCTCGACGCGCTGGCCGCACGCCTGGACACCGAGGGTCTCGGCGGCCTGGTGTGCGTGGTGGGCTACCTCGACAGGATCAGCGGCGCCGCGCCCGTCCTCGGCCGCCCGCGCAACGAGCCGCAGAACGCGGCGGCCGTCATCACCGGAGGGCGCGTGGTCGCCCGGTACGCCAAGCACCACCTGCCCAACTACGGCGTGTTCGACGAGTACCGCTACTTCGTGCCGGGCACCGGGTCCACCGTCGTCCGCGTGCACGGCGTCGACGTCGCCGTCGCCATCTGCGAGGACCTCTGGCAGGACGGCGGACCGGTCTCCGAGGTGCGGGCCGCCGGCGCCGGGCTCCTCGTCGTCATCAACGGCTCGCCCTACGAGCGCAACAAGGACGACGTCCGGCTCGAGCTGTGCTCGCGGCGGGCGCGGGAGGCGGGCTGCGCCCTCGCCTACGTGAACATGGTGGGCGGCCAGGACGAGCTCGTCTTCGACGGCGACTCGCTCGTGGTCGACGCGGAGGGCGACCTGCTGGCGCGCGCGCCGCAGTTCGAGGAGTCCCTGCTCGTGGTCGACCTCGACCTGCCGCTGGCCGACCCCACCACGAGCAGGTCGGTCGCCTCGCTCGGCTTCCCGCTGCCGCCCTACGAGCCGCAGCCCGCACCCCTGGCCGACCGGCTCTCCGACGACGCCGAGGTGTGGGAGGCGCTCGTCCTCGGCCTGCGCGACTACCTGCGCAAGAACGGCTTCGGCTCGGTCGTCGTGGGGCTCTCGGGCGGGATCGACTCCGCCGTGGTCGCGGCGCTGGCCGTCGACGCGATCGGCGCGGAGCACGTGCACGGCGTCTCGATGCCCAGCGTGTACTCGTCCGGGCACTCCCAGGACGACGCGGCCGACATGGCCGCGCGCACCGGGCTGCACCTGCGCACCGTGCCCATCGCGCCGATGGTCGACGCCTACCAGTCGCAGCTGAGCCTCACCGGGCTCGCGGAGGAGAACCTCCAGGCCCGGGTGCGCGGCACCACGCTGATGGCGGTGTCCAACGCCGAGGGGCACCTGGTGCTCGCGACGGGCAACAAGAGCGAGCTCTCGGTGGGCTACTCCACGATCTACGGAGACGCCGTCGGCGGCTTCGCGCCGATCAAGGACGTGCCCAAGGTGGACGTGTGGAGGCTGGCGCGCTGGCGCAACGCCGAGGCCGAGCGGCGCGGGCAGACGCCGCCCGTCCCGCCCAACAGCATCGACAAGCCGCCCTCGGCGGAGCTGCGGCCTGGCCAGCTCGACACCGACTCGCTGCCGGACTACGCCGTCCTCGACGACCTGCTCGACGACTACGTCGAGAACGACCGCGGCGCCTCCGAGCTCGTCGCGGACGGGTTCGACCGCGCGCTCGTCGAGCGCGTGCTGCGGCTCACCGACGTCGCGGAGTACAAGCGCCGCCAGTACCCGCCCGGCACCAAGATCTCGGTCAAGGGGTTCGGCCGCGACCGCCGGCTCCCGGTCACCAACCGCTGGCGCGAGACCGCGGACTGAGCCGTCGCGGCGTCAGGCCGCGGACCGCGCCGGGCTCACGCGGGCAGGAAGCCGCGCAGGATCGCGTCGACGAAGTCCTCCGGGCCGGCGCCGGGAGTGCTGTCGCGACCGCTCGTGCGGACCTGGAGCGTGTAGACGCTCGAGGCCACCACCAGCGTGGTGAGCATGTCGACGTCGGTGTCCGCCCGCAGCTCGCCGCGGTCGATGCCGCGCTGGATGACCGTGCGGTAGACCGCGCGCCGGGGCTCGACCACCTGGTCGTAGTAGGAGCAGAACATCGCGGGGTTGCTCTTGGCGTGGGCGAGCACGCGCGGGAAGAGCTGGCCGGTCTGGCTGTCCTTCTGCCTCCACCAGGCGGTGACCATGGCCACGAGCACGTCGCGCACGTGGCCGTCGGGCACCTCCGCGGTGGCGGCGTCGTCGACGGACGCGAGCGCGGCGATGACGAGGTCCTCCTTGGCGGCGAAGCGGCGGTAGATCGTCGCCTTGCCGACGCCGGCCCGGGCCGCCACCTCCTCGACCGAGAGCGCGGTCGGCCCCACCTCGCCGAGCAGGGCGAGCGTGGCCTCGAGGATCGCGGTGTCGACGCGCTCGTCGCGCGGACGCCCGGGACCCCGGCGGCCGCTGCCGCCGGGGTCGCCGTGCGCTTCGTCGTGACCCCCGGGGTCACCGTGCAGGAAGGACGTGATGCGGGAGGTCACGCCGGGTCGACCTCCGGCACCGCGCGGTACTCCTCCGCCGCCTCGGCGGCGTAGGAGCCCTCGAGCTCGTCGGCGCCGGCATCGGCGTCGGCGCGGTCGGCCGAGCCTGCGGCAGCGGCGTGGCCCTCACCCTCGCGGCGAGCGACGGGAGCCACCCCGTGCCCGCCCACCCGAGGGGGGGTGATGTGCGGCAGCAGGGTCCACACCACGACCATCGCGACGAGCACGAGGCTGGCCGAGATGAGGGTGGTGACGCGCGAGGCGTCGAGGAACGAGGTGAAGGCGCTGTCGCGGGTGGCGGCCGCCACCGAGGCCGGCAGCCCCTGCGTCACCGCCTGCTGGAGCACGTCGACCGTGGCGATGATCGAGTTCGACATCGCGTCCTTGGCCGACGACGGGAACTGCGTGGGCAGGGCGTCGAGCGCCGGCTGCAGCCGCGTGGCGTACTGCGTGGCCAGCACCGTGCCGATGACCGCGACGCCGAGCGCACCGCCCACCTGACGGACGGTGTTCTGCACCGCGGACCCCGCGCCCGCCCTGGCGAGCGGCAGCACGTTCTGCATCACCGTCGACGCCGGGGCGATCACGTTGCCCATGCCGAACCCGAAGAAGAAGAACACCACGAGGATCAGCCAGAGCGGGGTGCTGAGGTGCAGCGAGAACGCGAGCGTGACGAGCGCAGCCGTGACCACGAGCAACCCGCCCGCCATCACCCGGCGATAGCCGAACCGGTCGACCATCCCCGCGCTGCGCGGGGCGGCGAGCAGCTGCCCGATCGCGAACGGCAGGAAGCACAGGCCGGCCTGGAGCGTGGAGTAGCCCCGCAGGGTCTGGAGGAAGAAGGGCAGCGTGAACGTGATGCCCGACAGCGCGAAGAAGGCGAGCGTGACGGCGGTGAGGCTCACCGTGTAGCCGCGGTTGCGGAACAGCGACACGTCGAAGCTGCGGTGCGAGCTGCGCGCCTCGGTCCAGACGAACAGCGCCAGAACCGCGGCCCCGAGCAGCATCGGCACGAGCACCGTCCAGTCCCAGAACGTGAGGGTCTGCGACGCGTGGATGATGCCGTAGACGAACAGGCCCAGGCCGACGAACGAGATCACCAGGCCGGGGATGTCCAGCGCCTGCGGGTGCGGGTTCTTGGTCTCCGGGACGACCCACACGATCCCAACCAGGCCGATGGCCACGATCGGCACGTTGATGAGGAAGACGCCGCCCCAGTCGTTGTTGGTCAGCCACGAGGTCCAGCCGGGGTTCTCGAGCAGCAGGCCGCCGAGCACCGGGCCGAGCGCCACCGCGCCGCCGACGGCGCCGGCCCACAGGCCGATGGCCCGGCCCCGCTCGTGCGGCGGGAACACGACCGTGATGATCGCCAGGGTGACGGGGAGGACGGCGGCGCCGCCGATGCCCATGATCCCGCGGAAGGTGATGAGCATGATCGGCGAGACCGCGAAGGCGCAGGCGGCCGAGGCCACGGCGAAGACCGTCAGCCCCGTGATGAGCACCTTCTTGCGGCCGTAGGTGTCGCCGAGGACGCCCCACGTGAACAGCAGCGCCGCGAACACGAGGATGTAGGCGTCGACCGCCCACAGCAGCTCGCTCTGGCTCGCGCCGAGGTCGCGCTGGATCGTGGGCAGCGCGATGTTGAGGATCGTGTTGTCGAGGACGACGACGAGCAGGCTCGTGACGAGCACGCCGAGGATCGCCCAGCGGCGGGGGTGGCCCTCGCCGGAGGTCTGCCAGCCGTCCGCGGGCTGCTGGTCGCGGGCGGCGACCGCGCCCGAGGGGGCTGCGGAGGAGTCGGTCATGGGGGTGCCTTCCGGGGTCCGAGGTGTCGGCGTCGAGATTAGGCGAGGCTAATCCGAAACGCAACCGTACCGTTTCGATACCACGGACCTCCGACATCCGCATCCCGGTTCCGGCCCGAGCGCCCCCGGGGGAACCGCGCTCCGGCGGCGCGGCGGACGGCCGGCCGGGGGTGCTCGCCGCGAGGGAGGTGCCTGTGCCACCCTGGGAGACGAACGGGTACCCGCTCCGGGACTCGAGTCGATGGAGGTCCTCATGACCGGCACGTCCCCGCACGTCCCCGAGCCGCTCTACGGCGGCTCCCCCACCGGCCGGCGCGTCACCGTGCGCGACCTCGCCGCCGCCACGGCCCGCGGCGAGAAGTGGCCGATGATCACGGCGTACGACGCCCTCACCGCACGCGTCTTCGACGAGGCCGGCATCCCCGTGCTGCTCGTCGGCGACTCGGCCGCGATGGTCGTCTACGGCTACGACTCGACCGTGCCCGTGTCGGTCGACGAGCTCCTGCCGCTCGTGCGCGGCGTCGTCCGCGGCTCCGAGCGCGCGATGGTGGTCGCGGACCTGCCCTTCGGGTCCTACCAGGCCTCGCCGCAGCAGGCCCTCGAGACCGCGTCGCGGTTCATGAAGGAGGGCGGCGCGCACGCGGTGAAGCTCGAGGGCGGCTCGCGCGTGCTGCCGCAGGTCGAGCTGCTCGTGGCCTCCGGCATCCCTGTGATGGGTCACCTCGGCCTCACCCCGCAGTCGGTGCACGCCTTCGGCGGCTACCGCGTGCAGGGCCGCGGCGAGGACGGCCAGCGGCTCCTCCAGGACGCGAAGGCGCTGCAGTCCGCCGGCGCCTTCGCCGTCGTGCTCGAGGTCGTCCCCGCCGACCTCGCGGCGCACGTCTCCGAGGTGCTCACGATCCCGACGATCGGCATCGGTGCGGGCCCCGACACCGACGCGCAGGTGAACGTCTGGCAGGACATGGCCGGGCTGAACTCGGGCCACGTCGCGAAGTTCGTCCGGAAGTACGCCGACGTCCACGGCGTGCTGCTCGATGCGACACGGGCCTGGGCCTCCGACGTCGTCTCCGGCGCCTACCCCGCCCCCGAGCACACCTACGAGTAGTCCGGCCGAAGCCCGTCGGCGCCGTCGTCCTCGGGGACGGCGGCGCCGCGGCGCACCCGGGCCCGCTCAGGCGGTGCGGGCGCGCACGAACGCGATCATCCGCTCGAGAGTGGCGCGTGAATCCTCGAGTGCCAGGTCGAACTGGTACTCGTGCCCGAGGGCGGGCGCGTGGTCGGCGTCGAACTCGACCGACTCCACCTCGACGCCCAGGGAGCGCAGCCGCCGCACGAGCGCCGCGGTCTGGGGCGCCAGCGGATCGGCGTTGCCGACGGTGACGAACGACGCCGGGAACGCCTCGCCCACGTGGTCGACGACCGCGGTCGACCGGAGGAAGCGCGTGTCCCGTGCCACGTCCCGCGAGCCGGAATACGCCCACCCGCAGGCGCGGAGGACTGCGGACGCCGACAACGCGGCCGGACCCAGGTCGTAGATGCCGCAGCAGAGGACGGTGGCGCGCAGGGCGCCCGCCTCGAGCGTGGGCTCGAGACCGAGCAACCGCGCGTAGTCGCCGTCCACCACCGCTGCGGCCACCTGCGCGGTGATGTGAGCGCCCGCGGAGTCCCCGGCGAGGACCACGCGGCCCGCGTCGGCCTCCCAGCGGTGGGCGTTGCCCACCACGTGGGTCAGCGCGCGCATGACCTGGCGCGCCGGTGCTGGGTGGCGCGCAGCGGGTGCCAGCGTGTAGCGGGGGGCGACCACGCACAGCCCGGCCCGCGCGAGGTGCGCGAGGTAGTAGTCGATCTCGTCCTTGCTGCCGCCCACGAACGCGCCGCCGTGCGTCCAGAGCAGCACCGGCAGGGGCCCGGCCGCCGGGGTGGGCAGGTGCACGTCGAGCAGCTCGTCGACCCCCTGGCCGTAGCGCTCGTCGACGATCGAGCGCACGTCGGGCGGGGCTCCGGGACGCAGCCGCTCCGCCCGCTCGGCACCGCTGCGGGCGAACTCGCGTCGCAGCAGCGCCACGGTGGGCCTCGGGCTCACCATCAGGCTCGCCCGGAGCCCGGCCGCGACGAGCGCCCCCGTGGCTCGGGCCATCGGGCTCCGTTCGCGCACCACCAGATCGGAGGTGGACACCGGGGTCTCACTCCCACCGGAACGTGCGGACGGCGAGCGAGGTGAAGACGACCGCGTACGCGACGAGGACCAGCAGCGGCGCGAGGCTGGGGAAGCCGCCGGCGACGGTGTCGTTCAGCGCCTGCACCGCCGCGCCGGTGGGGGTGCGCTCCACGACGGCGCGCAGCGCCTCGGGCATCGTGGGCACGGGCCACCACAGTCCGGCGCAGAAGGCCAGGACGAAGAACAGCACGCTCCCGATCGCCCCCGCCGCCTTGGCGGTAGCGGCGACCGCCGAGACCCACAGGCCGATCGGGAACAGCGCCGCGCCCGTGAGCACCACGGTCACCACCAGCCCCGGGATCGAGCCGGGCAGCCGCATCCCGAAACGCAGGTAGCCGAGCAGGAGCATCACCGCGATCGCCGCCACGGCCACGCCGACGTACACGGTCAGCTGCGCGGCCAGCAGCCGGGTCGGCGGCACGGGGGTGACCGCCAGGCGCCGCAGGAAGCCCAGCTCGCGATAGGTCGCGAGGCGCATGGGCAGCGCGTTGAGCGCGAGCATGCTCAACGTGAAGACCATGAGGATCGGGCCGTAGAGGTCGAGCGGCGTGAGCCCCCCGAGCTCGGGCGTCGGCTCCAGGAACTTCGGGATGCTTCCGAACACCAGGAGCAGCACCACCGGAAGGCCGAAGCCCACCACGAGACCGGCCGGCTCGCGCACGTTGAGGCGCAGCTCGCTGCGGACCAGACCGGCGAACGCGTGCCGAGCCACGGCAGATCGGGTCGCCAGGGCGCTCATGCCGTGCCCCCACCGGTCGTGACGTCGTCCGGCCGTTCCGCGGTCAGGGTCAGGAACGCCTGCTCGAGGGACGCAGTCTCGACGCGCACCTCACGAGCCCGGCACCCGACCGCGTCGAGCGCGAGCACGACGTCGGTCACGACGTCGCCCGATCCTGAGACCACCACCCGGTCGCCGTGGCGCGAGACGCCGGAGACGGACCCGAGCCGCCGGAGCACCTCGTCGTCGACCTCGACCGACGGGCGGAACTCCATGCGCGTGACCCCTCCGCCCTGCTCCGCCAGCTCGGCCGGCGACCCGCACGCGACCAGCCGACCGCGGTCGATCACGGCGACCCGGTCGCACAGCCGCTCGGCCTCCTCCATCGAGTGCGTCACCACGACCACGGTGACGCCGCGCGCACGCACCGACTCCACGAGCGACCAGGTGTCCTGGCGCGCGTGCGGGTCCAGCCCGGTAGTCAGCTCGTCGAGGATGGCGATGGTCGGGTTGCCGACGAGGGCCAGCGCGATCGACAACCGCTGTTTCAACCCGCCGGAGAGCGCGCGGTAGTACGCGTCGAGGTGCGACTCGAGACCGAGGGACGACGCCAGCTCGCCGAGGTCGGCGGGGCCGGCGTAGAACGCGTGGAACAGCTCAAGCGCCTCGCGTACGCGCATCTTCGGCAGGAAGGCGCTCTCCTGCAGCTGGACCCCCACCCGGCGCCGCACCTCCTCGCGGTCACCGACCGGGTCGAGCTCGAGCACGCGGATCCGGCCGGCATCGGGCCGGCGCAGCCCCGCAACGCACTCGACGGTCGTCGTCTTGCCCGCGCCGTTGGGGCCGACCACGCCGAAGATCTCGCCGGACTCGACCGCGAGGCTGAGATCGTCGACGGCGAGAGTCGTTCCGTAGGCCTTGCGCAGGCCCACCACCTCGATGACCGCCACGACGCGCCTCCGTCCCGTGGCCACCATCATGCTCCCGGCGGCCTCCGACCCGAGGGCTCAGTGGGCCGGGAGCGGCGACCGCCTCGATCAGACGTCGGTGACGCGTATGCCGGCGTGGGCCTTGTAGCGGCGGTTGACCGAGATGAGGTTCGCGGTGAGCGCCTCCACCTGGCGCGCGTTGCGCAGCCGGCCGGCGTAGACGCCGCGCATGCCGGCGATGCGGCCGGCGAGCGCCTGCACGACGTCGGTGGCCTCGCGGTCGTCGCCGACGACGAGCACGTCGGTGTCCACCTGGGCGACGCCCTCGTCGAGCAGCAGCACGGCCGAGACGTGGTGGAACGCGCCCACCACGCGCGCGCCCGGGAGCACCGCGGCGGCCTGCTCGGCCGCGGACCCCTCCTCGACAGCGAGCGCGAACGCGCCCTGCTTGTCGAAGCCCAGCGGGTTGACGCAGTCGACGACGACCTTGCCGTCGAGCTCGGCGGCCAGCGACGCGAGCAGGTCGCGGTGACCGTCGTAGGGCACGGCCACGATGACGACGTCGGCCGACGCGGCGCACTGCGCGTTGTCGGCGCCGGTCACGCCGCGGCCGATCTCGGCGGCGGCGGCCTGGGCACGGTCCTGCGACCGCGAGCCGATCACCACGCGCTGGCCGGCGTCGGCGAGGCGCACCGCGAGCCCGCGACCCTGCTCCCCCGTGCCGCCGAGCACTCCGACGACGAGGCCGGAGACGTCCGGCAGGTCGTGGGCCGAACGGGTGACGCCGGGCGCGGACGGGGACGGCACGCTGCTCTCGCTCATGCCTGGATCCAACCAGTGCGCCGCCCCGTGGGGCACGATGGCCCCCGTGGATTCCTCCCGGGTGAGCCTGCTGCGCGAGGTGCTCTCGAGCACCGGCTGGGTCGACCGCACGCGCGGGTTCGCACGGTCGCTGCGCCGCTCCACCGACGGCGGCGACGGGCTGCTGCTCGTCGGCACGCCCACGCAGGAGCCCTGGCACCTCGCCGCGCACCTCGACGACGAGGCCCGCTACGCCGGGATCCCCACCCTGTCCCCCACGCTGGTGCGCTGGTCGCCGCCGCCGGGTGCGCCGCAGCACCTCTCCTACGGCCTCGACCGCCTCGAGGCCGCGCGCCGAGGGGAGACGCTGTTCGTGGTCGCCCCCGACGACCCCACCGCGGACCTGCTCGAGCGCCTCGCCGACGCGCGCCGCGTCGGCGCCACCCTGCTCACCATCGACGCCGGCGACGACGACCTCGCCGGCCTCGCGCACGACCAGCTCATCGTCCCCTCGCGCGGCCTCACCGCCACCGGCGAGCCGTCGGGCCTCGCCGTCGGCCTCCAGCTGGCCGGGCTCTCCGACGTCGACCTGAGCCTGCCCGACGTCTCGTTCGACACCGTGCAGCACCTGGTGTCCGTCGCCGCCGGCGAGGACCTCGTGCTCGCGCCCGCGTCGTCGTCGCCGCGGCGCGGGTTCCGCGACCGCCTCGCCCGGGTGCTCGACGGGATCCAGGGCTCGCCCTCGCCGCGGGACTGGTGACCGTCGCGGCAACCCGCGTGCGCCCGGAGGGCGGCGTGCCGCACACTCCTCGCTCGTGACCGGGTCCGCGACGCCGCGCTGGCGCATCGACGTCTCGCCGCTGCGGGTGTCCCGCGACTTCCGGCTGCTGTTCTGGGCCGGCGTCGTGTCCTACCTCGGGTCGATGTTCACCTTCGTCGCCGTGCCGCTCCAGGCGCAGCAGCTCACCGGGTCCTTCGTCGTCGTCGGGATGCTCGGGCTCGTCGAGGTGGTGCCGATCATCGTGTTCGGGCTGTGGGGCGGCGCGCTCGCCGACCACGTCGACCGCCGGGCGATGATCCTCGCCGCGGAGGCCGGCTCGCTGGTGTGCTCGGTGGCGCTCCTCGTCAACGCGCTGCTGCCCGAGCCGCACGTGTGGGTGCTCTTCGTCGTGGGCGCGCTCGCCGCGACGGCCGACTCGTTGCAGCGGCCGTCGCTCGACGCGCTGGTGCCGCAGACCGTCGACCACGACCGGCTCGCCGGGGCCTCGGCGCTGATGTCCCTGAGGTGGAGCACCGGCTTCATCCTCGGCACCTCGCTGGCGGGACTGGTGGCCAGCGCCCTCGGCGTCGGCGTCGCGTATGCCGTCGACATCGTGTCGTTCCTCGTCTCGCTCTCGCTGCTCGCGCGGCTGCGCAGCCGCGGTCGGGTCAGCGACGAGGACGGCGCACCCGGGCTCGCGCACGTGATGGAGGGAGTGCGCTACGCCTGGAGCCGCAAGGACCTACTGGGCACCTACGCGATCGACACGCTCGCGATGGTGCTCGCCTTCCCGTGGGCCGTGTTCCCGTTCGTCGCGGCGAAGTACGACGCACCCTGGGCGCTCGGTCTGCTCTACGCCGCGTCGGCGGTGGGGTCGACGGCGGCCTCGCTCGTGAGCGGCTGGACGTCGCGGGTCCGGCGTCACGGCAGGGCCATCGTGTTCGCGGCGTCGGCGTACGGACTCGCGATCGCCGGGTTCGGCATGTCGCCCTCACTCGCCCTCGCACTCGCGTTCCTCGTCCTCGCCGGCGCCTTCGACATGGTGAGCGGGCAGTTCCGCGCGCTGGTGTGGAACCAGTCGATCCCCGACGAGCTGCGCGGCCGTCTCGCCGGCATCGAGCTGCTCTCGTACGCGATCGGCCCACAGCTCGGCAACGCGCGGGTGAGTCTCGTCGCGCAGTGGCGTGGCTTGGGCGTCTCCATCGCGTCAGGCGGATTGCTCTGTGCCGCAAGCGTTCTCGCGCTCGGTGCCGCGCTGCCTTCGTTGTGGCGCTACGACGTCACGACGTCGCCCGAGGTCGCCGCCGTACGTCGCGCGCGTGAGGGTGAGGCGTCGCGCGACAAGTTGTGACACGCTGTGCATCGCACATCGCGTTACCACGAGCGCGACACGAAGAACGCGTACGACTCGAACGTCCGCCAACTTTCTGTCACGCTCTGACACAGTTCTAGACGAAGGCTTCCGACACCAGGGTCGGAAGGCGACTCAGGGAGGCATCGTGGCGGCTGCCAAGTCCACCGCGAAGAAGGTTGCCAAGAAGGCACCCGCGAAGAAGACGGCGGCGAAGAAGGCTCCGGCCAAGAAGGCCGCAGCGAAGAGGGCACCGGCGAAGAAGGCAGCGGCGAAGAAGGCTCCGGCCAAGCGCACCGCCGCCAAGAAGGCGCCCGCGAAGAAGACGGCGGCGAAGAAGGCTCCGGCCAAGCGCACCGCCGCCAAGAAGGCCCCGGCGAAGAAGGCCGCGGCGAAGAAGGCTCCGGCCCGCAAGGCCGCGGCGAAGAAGGCTCCGGCCCGCAAGACGGCGGCGAAGAAGGCTCCGGCCAAGCGCACCGCCGCCAAGAAGGCTCCGGCGAAGAAGGCTGCGGTCAAGCGCGCGCCCGCCAAGCGCACCGCCGCCAAGAAGGCCCCGGCGCGCAAGGCTCCGGCCAAGCGTGCTGCCAAGAAGGCCTGACACCGGCGAGCTGCACGAAGGGGCCGGCACCGCGAGGTGCCGGCCCCTTCGTCGTCCCGCCGCGAACCGGGGCGGTGTCGCGCGGTGCGGTCAGTCGTCCTCGTCCTCGTCGAAGCGCTCCGTGCGGCGGTGCATGCGCTCGAGCACACCGGCCGCCTCCTCGCGCGTCGCGTAGGGACCGAGGCGCTCGGAGTTCGGATCTCCCTGGCCCTGCTCGACCTGCTGGGTCCGCAGGTTGAACCACCACTGCTCGCTCACGGCTGCTCCCGTCTGCCGAAGGCCCGCACGCGGAGGACCTCCGTCGTGGGCCTCCTAGACTCTCACCATGCCACTCGCACCCGGCGTCATCAGCCCCCTGCGCAGCGTCCCCTCGGACATCCCCCGGCCCGAGTACGTCGGACGCGCCCGCGCCGAGCGACCGGCCGGGTCGGACGTGCAGGACACCGACACCATCGAGCGCATGCGGGTCGCGGGCAGGCTCGCGGCCCAGGCGCTCGCGGAGGTCGGCCGTGCCGTCGTGCCCGGCGTCACCACCGACGAGCTCGACCGCATCGGCCACGAGTTCCTGTGCGACCACGGCGCCTACCCCTCGACGCTCGGCTACCCCGGCAACGGACGGGCACCGGCGTTCTCGAAGTCGCTGTGCACCTCGCTCAACGAGGTGATCTGCCACGGCATCCCCGACTCGACCGTCGTGCAGGACGGCGACATCTGCAACATCGACATCACCGCCTACATCCACGGCGTGCACGGCGACACCAACGCGACGTTCCTGGCCGGCGAGGTCGACGAGGAGTCGCGCCTGCTCGTCGAGCGCACGCACGAGTCGATGATGCGGGCCATCAAGGCGGTGGCCCCGGGGCGCCAGGTCAACGTCATCGGGCGGGTGATCGAGTCGTACGCGCGCCGGTTCGGCTACGGCGTCGTGCGCGACTTCACCGGCCACGGGATCAGCACGGTCTTCCACTCGGGGTTCGTGGTGCCGCACTACGACGACCCGGACGCCACGACGGTGCTCGAGCCGGGCATGACGTTCACGATCGAGCCGATGCTGACGCTGGGCACCTACGCGTGGGACATGTGGCCGGACGGCTGGACCGTCGTCACCGCCGACCGGCGTCGCTCCGCGCAGTTCGAGCACACGATCGTCGTCACCGACACGGGCGCCGAGATCCTCACGCTGCCCTGAGGTCCGGACGCCCGGGGCCGGACGGTCGTCGTGGTCGCTAGCCTCGTGCCCATGAGCGACGACGCCCATCCCCTCGGCTGGCCGGACGACGTGCGCACCCTCGCCATCGACGTCGGCGGCAGCGGTTTCAAGGCAGCCGTGCTCGACCCGGGGGGCGTGATGCTCACCGAGCGGGTCCGCGTGGACACGCCCTATCCCTGTCCGCCGCAGGTGCTGGTGAGCTCGCTCGTCGCCCTCACCGACCACCTCGGCGTCTACCACCGGGTGTCCGTGGGCTTCCCGGGGCTCGTGCGCAACGGCCGGGTCCGCAACATCCCGTCGCTGTCGCGCACGGCGTACGACGGGGAGACCGATCCCGCGCTCGAGAAGGCCTGGCGCGGGTTCGACCTCGCGGCGGCGCTGCGCGAGGCCTTCGGCGTGCCGGTGAAGGTGGCCAACGACGCCGACGTGCAGGGCTGCGCGGTGGTGCTCGGCGAGGGCTTCGAGTTCGTGATGACCCTGGGCACGGGAGTGGGCACGGCGCTGTTCCTCGACGGCCGCCTGCTGCCCCACATCGAGGGCGGCCACGCCCCGTTCCGCAAGGACCAGACGTTCGAGGAGCAGCTCGGCAACGTGGCGCGCAAGGACATCGGCAACCAGCGCTGGGCCAAGCGCGTCACGAAGGCGATCGACGCCTACGACCGCTTCCTGTTTTTCGACACGATCTACGTCGGCGGCGGCAACGCCAAGCACCTCGATCCCGAGCAGCTGCCGACGCACGCGCGCATCGTCGACAACACCGCCGGCATCGTCGGCGGCGTCCGGCTGTGGGACCTCGACGCCTGAGCGCTCGCGCAGAGCGCAATCGTCCGGCTTTCAATCATCTGCCTCTCCTGGCTACGCTGGTCGCATGACCAGGTGGCTGTCCGCGGAGCAGCAGGCGCACTGGCGCGCCTACATCGCCGCGACGACGCTGCTCGGCGACCGGCTCAACCGCGAGATGCAGGCGGCGCGCGGGCTGTCGATGGCCGACTACGAGATCCTCGTGCGGCTGTCCGAGGCCCCCGGACGGCGCCTGCGCATGAGCCAGCTCGCCGAGTTCACCCTCGCCAGCCGCAGCCGCCTCTCGCACCAGATCGACCGGCTCGAGAAGGTCGGCCTCGTCGCGCGCGAACCCTGCGAGAGCGACAAGCGCGGGGCCAACGCCGTGCTCACCGAGCTGGGCTGGACCACGCTCGTCGACGCCGCCCCCGTGCACGTCGAGGGCGTGCGCGAGCACCTCGTCGACCTGCTCACCGACGAGCAGTTCGCCGCGCTCGGCGAGGCGCTGTCCGTCGTCGCCGACCACCTGCGCGCCGACGTCGACTGCGAGCGCGACGCCGGCTGACCCGGCGCGGGCACCGGTCCGCGCAGCCCAGCCCCCGACCGCGAGTCGGCTGCGGGCTAGAGGTGGCCGCCGCGACGCCGCGTGGCGCGCAGCACCACGAACCCGGCCGCGAACAGGCTCAGGCCCGCCAGCAGCGGAACCGTGACGTCACCGCCGGTGTGCGGGAGCCCCGGGGTGCCCGGCGTCGTGGCCGGCGGGGTGGTCGCGGGCGGCGTGGTCGCGGGCGGTGTGGTCGCGGGCGCCGTCGTCACCGGAGGCGTGGTGGCCGGCGGTGTGGTCGCGGGAGGCGTGGTCGCGGGAGGCGTGGTCGCGGGCGGGGTCGTCGCGGGCGGGGTCGTCGCGGGAGGCGTCGTGGCCGGGTGCGTCGTGGCCGGCGGAGTGGTGGCCGGCGGAGTGGTCGCGGGAGGCGTGGTGGCCGGCGGAGTCGTGGCCGGGTGCGTCGTCGCAGGCGGCGTGGTGGCCGGGGGCGTGGTGGTGGCCGGCGGCGTCGTGCCCGGGCTGCTCGTGGTCGAGGTCCAGGACGGCCCGGGGCTGGTGGCGGTGCCGGTGGGCGAGCCGGAGGTCGGCGGGCACCAGGTGGACCCGCTCGAGCTGCCCGAGGGCCCGGCCGTGGTGGCGGTGCCCGACGCCGTCGAGCCGCTGCTCGACGCAGACGCCGAGCCCGATCCCCAGGAGCCGGAGGCCGACCCCGACGCCGAGCCCGATGCCGACCCGGACGCCGACCCCGACCCGCTCGCCCCCGAGCCCGAGGCGGAGCCGGAGCCCGCCGAGCCCGACGCGGACCCGCTCCGCGAGCTCGGCCCGCACACCACGACGTGGGTGATGCCGTGCACCTCGCCGTCGGGCGCCTTCGGGACGCCGTGCGGCCCGGCGGCCGGCTGGGTCCACACGAAGTCCCACGACCCGGCCCGCAGCACGAGCCGGCCGGACGGCTGCTCGAGCGTGTAGGTGACCGAGCTGATGCCGTCCATGTCGAGGGTGAAGCCGTCCGAGCACTGGGGCCAGCCGGAGGTGAGCAGGTGCGCGTCGGTCGCGGCGAGCACCTCCTGCGGCGAGACGTCGACGGACACCGAGGCGTCGGCGACGACGAGGGGCGCGGCCACCAGGGCGGCCGCGGTTGTGGCGAGGGCCGAGGCGAGGATCGCGCTGCGCCTGCGCGCGGGCGTGACCGGCGGCGCGGGAGGCAGGGGTGCGGCGTGCGCCGCGGGCTCGCGCAGGTGCTCGCCGGGGACGCGGAGCCTGCTGCCGGGCACGCGGACGTGGCTTCCCGGCACCCGCGCGTGGCTGCCGGGGACGCGCTCGCGACGCCCGGTGTCGCGACCCGTCGACGGGCGTGGCCTCGAGGGCCGGTCGGGGTCGTTCGCGGTCATCGCGGGTCCGTCCTGGTCGTGGCGTCAGCTCCGGGCGCTCTGCTCACGATCAAGGCCGGGCTCACCACTGGCTCGCCGCGACCTCGCCCCTCGGGGCGGGTGACCGCAGGTGCGGTCGCGGGTCGACGCCTCCTCGATCCCCGTCCGGCGCACCGGACGGCACCGCGACCGGGGCCGCGGCGCGCTCACCCTAGCGGGTGAACGGCGCGCCATCCCCCGCCTCGGGAGCACATACCTCAAACTGGGGAACCGCTTGGGGCCCAAGGGACTTCGCCATCGGCTCGGATGTCACCCGAATGGCGGCCATGATGCACCGAGCGCATCCTCCCAGTGACGCAGCGCAGGCATCCCGACCCGCGCCCACGCGTCGTGCCCGAGCACGGAGTAGGCCGGCCGCGGCGCCCGGCGCGCCATCGCGGCGCTCGTGGTCGGACGCACCATCGCCGGGTCGAGGCCCATGCGGCGCACCACCTCGCGCGCCAGGCCGAACCACGTCGTCTCGCCGGACGAGGTCGCGTGGTAGCGCCCGGCGGGGACGCCGGCGTCGACCATGTCCACGATGCGCGCGGCGACGTCGGCGGTCCACGTGGGCTGGCCGACCTGGTCGTCGACGACGTCGAGGTGGTCGCGCTCGCGTGCGAGCCCGGCGATGGTGGAGACGAAGTGGCGGCCGTGCCGGCCGTAGAGCCACGCGGTGCGCACGACGTAGGACCGGTCCGCCAGCTCGGCGTGCACCGCCTCCTCCCCCGCGGCCTTGGTGCGGCCGTACGCCGTGCGCGGGTCGGTCGGCGCGTCCTCGGCGTAGGGCGTGTCAGAGTCGCCGGCGAACACGTAGTCGGTGGACACCTGCACCAGCCAGGCACCCGCGTCGCGGGCGGCGCGGGCGAGGTGCGCGGGCCCGAGCGCGTTGACGGCGAAGGCCTCCTCCTCGTGGTCCTCGGCGTCGTCGACCGCGGTCCACGCCGCGCAGTTGACGACGACGTCGGCGCCGCGCACCGCGTCGGTCACCGAGGCGACGTCGAGCAGGTCGAGCTGCGGGCGGGACAGCCCGGCGACGTCGCGCCCGCGCAGGGCGTCCATGAGGTCCGCCCCGAGCATCCCGCGGTGGCCCACCACGAGCCAGCGGCCGTCGCCGCGCGGCGCGGTCATCGCGCCAGGGACGCGCGCGCCTTGAGGGGCTCCCACCACGACCGGTGCGTGCGGTACCACTCCACGGTCGCGGTCAGGCCGTCGGCGAACGGCACGCGCGGGGCGTAGCCGAGCTCCTCGGAGATCTTCGTGATGTCCACGGAGTAGCGGCGGTCGTGCCCCTTCCGGTCCTCCACCGGTACCACGCGGCTCCAGTCCGCGCCCGTGCGCTCGAGCAGCAGGGCAGTGAGCTCGCGGTTGGTCAGCTCCGTGCCGCCGCCGATGTTGTAGACCTCGCCGGCCCGGCCGCCGACGAGCACGAGCGCGATGCCACGGCAGTGGTCGTCGACGTGCAGCCAGTCGCGCACGTTGAGGCCGTCGCCGTAGAGCGGCACGGTGCCGCCGTCGATGAGGTTCGTGACGAACAGCGGGATGACCTTCTCGGGGAACTGGTAGGGCCCGTAGTTGTTCGAGCACCGGGTGACGACGACGTCGAGGTGGTGGGTGCGCGCGTAGGCGCGAGCCATGAGGTCGCTCGCCGCTTTCGACGCCGCGTAGGGCGAGTTCGGCTCGAGCGCGTGCGTCTCCGGCCAGGACCCGGCCTCGATCGAGCCGTAGACCTCGTCCGTGGACACGTGCACGAAGCGGCCGAGCCCGTGCCGCCGTGCGGCGTCCAGGAGAGTCTGGGTGCCCACGACGTTGGTCATCACGAAGTCGCGCGCCCCGGTGATCGACCGGTCGACGTGCGACTCGGCGGCGAAGTGCACCACGGCGTCCGACGCCGCCACCAGCTCGTCGACGAGGGCGGCGTCGAGGATGTCGCCCTCCACGAACGAGAGCCGGGGGTCCTCGGCCACGGGGTCGAGGTTGGCCCGGTTGCCCGCGTAGGTGAGGGCGTCGAGCACCGTGACGCGCGGGTCGTCGACGCCGGGGTAGCCGGCGCCCAGGAGCGTGCGGACGAAGTGGGAGCCGATGAAGCCGGCTCCGCCGGTGACGAGGATCCGCATGCCTTCCCCGGGGTCGTCTGGCGGGCAGGGTCGCTGCGATCGTAGTGCGCCGCGGGGGTGCGGCCGGTCGCCCGACCGGTGGCCGGGCGGCGCGCGCCGCGCGTCCGGCGCCTCGGCGTCGCGCCACTAGAGTGCGCGCATGCGCGGCATCGTCCTGGCCGGGGGCTCCGGAACCCGGCTGCACCCGCTCACCCGCAGCGTGAGCAAGCAGCTGCTCCCCGTCTACGACAAGCCGATGGTCTACTACCCGCTGTCCACCCTGCTGATGGCGGGCATCCGCGACATCCTCGTCATCACCACGCCCGAGGACGCCGGCGCCTTCCAGCGACTCCTCGGCGACGGCAGCGGCCTGGGCGTCTCGATCTCCTACGCCGAGCAGCCGCGCCCCGAGGGCCTGGCTCAGGCCTTCGTGATCGGCGCGGACTTCCTCGACGGCGACTCCGCGGCCCTGGTGCTCGGCGACAACATCTTCTACGGCCAGGGCCTGGGCACCGCGCTCGCCCGGCACCACGACGTCGACGGCGGCCAGGTGTTCGCCTACCACGTGAGCAACCCGCGCGACTACGGCGTCATCGACTTCGACGAGACCGGCCGGGCCCTGTCGATCGAGGAGAAGCCCGAGCACCCGCGCAGCAGCTACGTGGTGCCGGGCCTGTACTTCTACGACAACGACGTCGTCGAGATCGCGCGGGGCATCCGTCCCAGCGCCCGCGGCGAGCTCGAGATCACCGACGTCAACCGCGCCTACCTCGCGCAGGGACGGCTGCACGTCACGGTGCTCGACCGCGGCACCGCGTGGCTCGACACCGGCAGCGTCGGGTCGCTCATGGCGGCGGGCGAGTTCGTGCGCGTGGTGGAGGAGCGCCAGGGGCTCAAGATCGGGTGCATCGAGGAGATCGCCTGGCGCGCGGGCTGGATCGACGACGACGGCCTCCGCGCCCTGGCCGAGCCCCTCGTCAAGAGCGGCTACGGCACCTACCTGCTCGGGCTGCTCGACACCGATCGCTGACCTCCGACCCGCACGTTACTGCCCGAAGAACCGGATCCTGGCCGGTTCTCCGGTCGTTCCGGCAGTAACGACGGGGCGGGGGGCTGGGGTCAGGGGCCGACGGCGTGGCGCAGCAGGGAGCCGACGGCGTCCGCGCTGCGCGCCCGGGGCAGGCAGAGCACGGCGTAGAGCCTCGAGGTGACGTGCCAGCGCGCGGCGCGGGCCGCCCGGTGCCAGCCGATCCGGTCGAGGGTGGCGGCGGCCTCGTGGAAGAACGCGCGCTCCTCGGCGAAGCGGGCGCCGGTGAGCGCCTGCGTCGAGGACAGGCTGGCGCCGTGCCGCCGGTACTCGAACTGCACGTCGTCGAGGTAGGCCGCCTGCGCACCCTCGACGAGCAGGCGCAGGTAGAGGTCGACGTCCAGCACGATGTCGCGGCCCTCGCGGAAGCCGTGCGGCAGCACCGCCTCGCGGTTGAAGGCGACGGCCGGGAAGTACATCCAGTTGCCCACCAGCAGCGAGCGGGTGAGGTCCTCCCCGCCCAGCACGGTGAACCCCTCCGCGCTCGCCGGAGGCATGAGCCGCGCCTTCACCGCGTCGGCCCGCGTCGAGACCGGCCGCCCGGCGTCGTCGACGACGCGCACCGACGGCTGGATCCAGGCCAGGTCCGGACGTCGCCGGGCCATCTGCGCCACCGCCGAGACGTAGCCCGGCAGCAGCCGGTCGTCGGCACCCACGAGCGTCACCCACGGCGCCCGGGCCACCTCGAGGCACTGCTGGAAGTTGCGGTTGATGCCCAGCCGCACCGGGTTGTGCCGGTACTCCACGCGCGGGTCGCCCAGCGAGGCGAACCATGCCGCCAGCGCGTCGTCGGCGGGGCCGTCGTCGAGCACCGTGAGCAGCCACGCGTCGCTGTCCTGCGCGAGCACCGAGGCCACGGCCTCCCGCAGGTAGGCGTCGTCGCCGTACGCCGGGACCGTGAGGTGCACGACCGGCGCGGCCTCAGCCACCGGTGCCGCCCACCGTGTCCTCGTCCGGTCGCGCGTCGCGCGGCTCCTCGGGCCCGGCGTCCAGCAGTCCCTCGTCGGGTGCGACGTCGCCCGGGGCCGCCGAGCCCGCGCGCAGCTCCTCGAGCTGCTGGCGCAGCAGCGCGAGCTCCTCCGCGAGGCGCTGGCTGCGGTCCTCCTGCCGGCCCACCTCGAGGCTGAGCTGCATGCCCACCACGAGCAGCACGAGGGCGGCCATGGCGAACACCAGGTTGGCCGGCAGCGCGAACCCCAGCCGCCGGGCGACCGAGGTGAGCAGCCCCGGGAACACGGTGAACAGGACCCCGAGCAGGCTCACCACGAGCCAGAGCACGGCGTACTTCTCGCGCAGGGCACGCCGGCGCAGCAGCTCGATCGTCAGCGCGAGCACCGCGAGGCTCGCGACGACGCCGACCAGGCTCGTGCTCATGCCTCGTCCGCCCCGGTCGAGGTGTGCAGCACCGCGAGGCCCAGCACCAGCACCGCGCGCGCCAGGTAGGCCACCGAGCGGACGACGCCCTGCGAGGGCCGCCCGGCCCGGCGCTCGCGCAGCTGCACGGGCAGCTGGCCGACCCGCAGTCCCGCTCGCTCGGCCACCACGAGCGACTCGATGGTGTCGCCGAGGTACTCCGGCGGGTACTCGCGCGCGAACACGCGCACCGCGCGGGGGCTGCTCGCGCGGAAGCCCGAGGTGACGTCGGTGAGCCGGGCGCGGGTGAGACGCGAGAGCGAGACGGCCAGGAACCGCATGGCGAACCGGCGGAACGCGCTCACGTGGTACTCGCCCACTCCCGCGAACCGCGCCCCGATCACGACGTCGAGGCCCGCGTCGAGCTCGGCCAGGAGGCGCGGGACGTCGGCGGGGTCGTGCTGGCCGTCGGCGTCGCACTGCACGACCGGGCCGTAGCCGTGCCGCTCGGCGAAGAGGAAGCCCGCGCGCATCGCACCGCCCACCCCGACGTTGAACGGCAGCGAGATCACGCGTGCGGTCCCGGTGGCGCGCACGAGGTCGGCGGTGCCGTCGGTGGAGCCGTCGTCGACGACGAGGACGTCGATCCCGGGCAGCTTCTCGTGCAGCTCGGCCAGCACCCCGGGCAGCGCCTCGGCCTCGTTCCAGGCGGGGACGACGACGAGCGCCCGACCCGACCGACCCTGGCTCACAGGTCCGGAGTCTAGGTGGGCGGCGACGGGCCCCGAGCCGGCCGGGCGCCCGGCGGCGGCGCTGCTCACGCCCGCACCGGCGCGAGCGGGCGCCCCGCGTCGCGGCGCAGCAGCGCCGCCATCACCGCGACCGCGACGACGCCCGCGACCACGTAGGCCGTCGCGACCCGCATCCCCACCGGCAGGGGCAGCAGCAGGCCGAGCCCGAAGGCGACGGTGGCGACGAGCCACGACCAGGCGACGGCCCGCTGGTCCTGCGCCGCGACCAGCGCGCCCTGCATCACCATGGCCACCACGAACAGCGCGGAGGACACCGCGACCAGCACGCTCACTGCCAGGTCGCCGTCGTACGCCGAGCCGAAGAACACCCGGGCCACCCACGGCCCGAGGAGCCCGAGCGCGAGGCAGCCCGCCAGCGCGCCCACGGCGACGACGCCCACCACCGCCCGCACCGTGCGCACGAACGCGGGCCGGTCGCCGCGGGCATGGGCGTCGACGAGCGACGGGAGCAGGCCGGCCACGACCGGGCCGGCGAAGAACAGCGGCAGGCGCGCCACCACGAACACGGCCATGAAGCGGCCCGTCTCGGCCGCCCCGGACCCCAGCCGCACGACGAGCGGGCCGACGTTGAGCATCACGATGGCGAGCGAGGAGCCGGCCACCAGGGCGGCGACGTCGCGGGCGAGGTCGCGCAGGGCCCGCGACGGCGCCGCGACGCGGTCGAGCACAGGCGTCCCCAACGCGGCCACGAGCACGCCGCCCAGCGGCGCCAGCGCGAGCACCAGCCCGAAGGTGCCCACCGACGCGCCGAGCGCCGCGCACACCACGGCGCCCACCGCGCGCGTGAGCCCGTCGCCGGCCTGCTGCGCCGCGGCCCAGCCGAAGCGACGGGCACCGAGCAGCGTGCCGCGCTGGAAGCCGGCCACGGCCACGGTGGCCACCGAGACCGCGAGGGCGACGCCGAGCATCGGCGAGCCGGCGAACAGCGAGCCCGAGGCCACCGAGAGGACGCCGACCACCACGAGCTCGGCCAGCACCCAGGTGGCGCCCTGGAGCAGCGCCACCCGGCGCAGGTCGGACACCCGCGCGCTGCCGTCGCCGGAGGCCACGAGCCGCGTGAGCTCCTGCTCGAACGGCAGCCACAGGCCGGCGACGAAGCCGAACAGCACCGCCCACAGCGTGGAGAGCTCGCCGAAGTCGTGCGGGCCCACGTGCCGGGCCGCCACCGAGAGGTAGACGTAGGAGCACAGCCCGAGCACGACGGACCCGGACCCCACGAGCAGCGGCCCGCGCGAGTACGACGCGAGCACCTGGCGACGGCCCACCCGCGTCCCTCCCCCTCGGCTGTGGAACCCTCATCGTAGGGACGCCGGCGGGCCGCACCGCCGGCCCGGCGCCCGCCCGCTGGGCCCGCGCCGCCGGCCGGGCGCGAGGGCGTCCCGGCCGGACCGAGCCCGTCGTCGCACCGGAGGTCGTCGCATGGCAGCACCGCACGTCGGACCGGGGGACGACGCCGGTGACGCCGAGGGCCCCGGCGCGTCCGTGGACGCCGACGCCGCGGCGGGCGCTCCCGACGCGCCGAGCACCGCGGGCACGGACTACGCCGACCGCCTGCGCCGCCTGGAGGGAGCCCGCTGGAAGCAGGTGCTCGACGTCCAGCGGCCCTACCGGTGGAACCTGCGCCGCCTCGGCCTCGGGCGCACCCTCGACGTCGGATGCGGCCTCGGGCGCAACCTGACGGCCCTCGACGACGGGGTCGGCGTCGACCACAACGAGGACTCGGTGCGCACCGCGCGGGAGCGCGGGCTGCGCGCCTGGACGAGCGACGAGTGGCCCACCTGCCCCGACGCCGTGCCCGCGACCTTCGACGCGATGCTCGTGGCCCACGTGCTCGAGCACCTCCCCCAGGACGACGCCGACGGCCTGCTCTCGGCGTACCTGCCCTACCTGCGCCCGGACTCCACGCTCGTGCTGATCTGCCCGCAGGAGAAGGGCTACGCCAGCGACGCCACGCACGTCCGCTTCGTCGACGAGACCGGGTTGCGGGCCACGGCGCGACGCCTCGGCTTCTCCCCCGTGCGGCAGTACTCCTTCCCGCTCCCCCGCACGGCCGGGAGGCTCTTCCCCTACAACGAGTTCGTCCTCGTGGCGCGCCGCCTGCCCTGAGGGAGCCGCATCGCGCCCCCTCGTAGGGTGGGCACAGGACGAGCGTCGGGAGTGCGCGTGGAGATCCGGGAGCTGGCCGTGCCGGGGGCGTGGGAGCTCACGCCGCGGCAGCACGACGACGAGCGCGGCACCTTCCTCGAGTGGTTCACCGGGACGTCGTTCCTCGAGGCCACGGGCCACGCCTTCGGCCTCGCGCAGGCGAACTGCTCGGTGTCGCGGCGCGGTGTGCTCCGCGGTGTCCACTGGTCCGACGTCCCTCCGGGCCAGGCGAAGTACGTCACCTGCGTGCGCGGAGCCGTCCTCGACGTCGCGGTCGACCTGCGCGTCGGCTCGCCCACGTTCGGCGCGTGGGACGCCGTGCGGCTCGACACCACCGACCGCCGTGCGGTCTACCTCTCCGAGGGGCTCGGCCACGCGTTCCTGTCCCTCGAGGACGACTCGACCGTCGTCTACCTGTGCTCGACGCCGTACGCCCCGGGGCGCGAGCACGGCGTCGACCCGCTCGACCCGGCCCTCGGCATCACGTGGCCCGACGGCGTCGAGCCGGTGCTCTCGGCCAAGGACGCCGCCGCGCCCGGCCTGGACGAGGCACGGCAGCGCGGGCTGCTGCCCACGTGGGACTCCTGCGCCGCCGTCGTCGAGGGGCTGCGGGCCCAGGTGCCAGGGTCCTAGGACCCCGGCACGCGCCGGGATTCGCCGAACCCCTTCTCGCGCCGAGGGATCCGCTGAGAGCATGGGCGCCGTGAACGAGTACGTCCTCGAGTCGACGCCGGCCGGCTTGCGGACCTACTCGCTCCTCGTCACGGCGCTGCGCGAGGCCGGCGCCGCGGTCGACGAGACCGACGCCGAGGCTCGGCGCCTGGGCGGCCAGTGGCCGGGCAACGAGGACCCCATCGGCTTCGAGACCACGGACATCGCCGTGGTGCACCAGCGCATCGACGCCGTCCGCGAGCGGTTCCCGGGACTGGTGGTCGACGTGCGCGAGGTCGCGCGCGAGCCGGGGCGGCACGAGCGCCGCCACGACGGCCGCGCGCTGCCGTTCGTCACCGTGCACCACCTGCCACCGCACGACGCCACGCCCGCGGAGCCCGGCCCCCTGCCCGTCGACGGGCCTGGAGCGGACGTCGACCTGCGCGATGCTGGCCATCCCGCCCCGCCTGGGTCACCCTGGGCGCCATGAGCGTCGACGGCGAGGACGAGAAGCTGGCCCAGGCGTGGGGCGAGGCCGTCTCGGCCAAGGACCACGGGCGGATCCTCGAGCTGCTCCATCCCGAGCTCGACTTCCGGGCCATGACCCCGCGCCGCATCTGGGAGGCCGAGCGTCCCGACGACGTCGTCTCCGCCGTGGCCGCCTGGTTCGACGACACCGACGAGATCGTCGCGGTCGAGGAGATCAGCACGGAGCAGGTGGCCGACTGCGCCCGGGTGCAGTACCGGCTGCGGGTGCGCAACGACGACGGCCTGCACCTCGTCGAGCAGCAGGCCTACGTCCAGGAGCGCGACGGCCGTGTCGGGTACCTGCGGGTGATGTGCAGCGGCTACCGGCCGCTCGAGCAGGTGTGAGGCACCCGCACCGCCCGGCGGGGGTTGCCGTGGATCCCGGGCGCTCGGCCGGCGTCGGGTGATCCTGCCCCGGGTGCGCGACCCCCGCTTCGTCACGCTGCGACGGGGCGGGACCCTCACGGACGAGCACCACCACCTGCTCGCGCTGTGGGCGGCCACGTGCGCCGAGCACGTCCTGCCGCTCGTGGAGGCCGAACGGCCGGGCGACGACCGACCCAGGGCCGCGATCGCGGCGGTGCGCGCCTGGGCCGCTGGCGGGACGACCATGACCGCCTCACGGTCCGCCGGCGGCCACGCGATGGCCGCGGCCCGCGACCTGCGCGGCGCCCCGCGCCACGCCGCCTTCGCCGCGGGGCAGGCGGCGGTGGTGGCCCACGTGGCCGCGCACGAGCTCGGTGCGGCGGCCTACGCCATCAAGGCCGCCCGCGCCGCAGCGCCGCCGGCGCGGGCCGGCGCCGCGGGCCGGCGCGAGTGCCGCTGGCAGCGGGCGCGCCTGCCGGCCGCGATCCGCGAGCTGGTGCTCGACGACCAGCGGCTGCGCAACGACATCTGCTGGTCGGTCTTCGAGGTGTGAGCCAGACGAGCCGGTCTGCCAGCCGGATACCGGCCGGGCTGGGTCCTCGGTGCTTTCGACGAAGGTCTGCGAGGTGTGATCAGCCCGCATTGGGAGCGGGTGAGCCGGGAGGGGCGCTGGCTGCTTGTGGGCTGATCGCGTGGATCATCGTCCGGACACTGCCGGTGCGGACGGCGGGAAGGCCTCGACTCCAAGGGCTACTGGGCGGAAAGGCAACCACGGAATGCGGCGAGAGTCGGCGAGCACTCGCCCTCCATCGAGCCGGACTGATCGCACGACGGCGGCAGGGAGCAAGGGCCGCCTAGGCCTGCGAGGTCCTCAGCCGCCGTTCTAAGGGGTGAGGACGGCCTCGGGGATCATGGAGCAGACCGAGTGACACGCATGGAGGCTGCTTGGGCGGTCCTTGTGACGAGGTCCCGACGGTGAATCGCCCACTGCCCAACCCATCCGATTCATGCAGACGGGCGAGGCAGCGCTAGCCACGGAATGGTGCTGCTGACCGCCGAACCTCTACTGACTCCGGCACGAGCCTCCTCACCGCGTCCTCCCGCAACTCCGGGAACGGGCCCGGCCCGACGACGACGGAGGTGATCGAGGAAGCAGTGAACGGCAGGTCAAGGTACGGGGCGATCGACACAGCCGTCGACCGGAACTGCACCCCCACTCGGTCCGACGACACCACTACACGCCACTCCCGCTCCTCCGCAAACGCGGCGTGCTTGATCGACGCGAGCACCGGAATGACATACCTGGCGGACTCATCGAAGCCGGTGACACCCGGATGCCCGGTGGCCCGCTCCCCGACCTCTGCCTCCACACGCGACACCGCGGCTATCAACGCCTCATTCCCGTAACGGACCCGTACTAGCGAAGGCCCCGCGACAGTCCCGCCCGGGTCTGACAGATTGCGCAGGCCGCTGGTCGTGAAGCCGATCGCGTACCCGCCGCCAGGCGCGTACCCACGCCATTGGCTCAGCAAGTCTCCGTCCTCGCAGAAGCACGCCACGTACGCGGCATGCCACTGCTGGTTCGTGACGCCACCCTCACGCGGATGGAGATGGTCAATGACGCTGCGGATCACCGCCGAGCGGCTTTCCTCCTCAGTGCCGAACCCGACCCCCGAGGCGTCGAGGCGTCGAGCCTTGGTGCGCAGCGCCTCCAGCACCTCCGCTCGCCCAAACTTCATCTCCTGAGCGTCGTTGAGAAACTCGGCGTCTGTCGCCCAGATCGTGTGCGAGCGGATGATGCCGAGGAGCCCCGCGGCGTCGGTGTAGTGGTAAAGCACCTCCGGCTCAGTCACACCCACCACCATCCCCCAACCACCCCCACCTGGACAGCTCACCGTCCCATGGGTTCCCGGGTGTCGACCTGGGTCCCCGTGGGGGCACGTGCGTGAGGCAGACGAGCCGGTCTGTAAGCCGGATTCTGTCCCGGTCGCGGACGACCGGGGGCGACCATCCATCTGGGGCCGTCGTCACCGACGACCTCGGTGCGGCCTACCCGCAGGCTCGGACGGGCCGTCCTCGAACGCCTGCGCGGAAGCTCCTCGCGGACCCTCCTTCTTGGCCTTGCTCCGGGTGGGGTTTGCCGAGCCGCGACGGTCACCCGCCGCGCTGGTGGTCTCTTACACCGCCGTTTCACCCTTACCGCCGGTGCAAGCACCGACGGCGGTCTGTTCTCTGTGGCACTGTCCCGCGGGTCACCCCGGGTGGGTGTTACCCACCACCCTGCCCTGTGGAGTCCGGACTTTCCTCGACGCACGCCCCGCAGGGCCCACGCCGCGGCCGCCCGACCGACTCGTCTGCGCCGTCAGGGTAGCGCGCACGCCCGGCTGCCCGCCCGGCCCCGAGCCGGGCTGGCGCTCCCTCCCTCGTGCGGGGAGGCTGGCGGGGTGGCCGCTGCCACCCGCCCGCAGGAGGAGGCCCGATGCGCGACACCACCGCCCTCGAGACCCGGACCGGTGCCCGATGACGGGCTGGGCCGTCGGCGGCGACGCCCAGGGCGCCCCCACCGACGCCGTCTGCACCCACCTCGACCGGGCGCGGGAGGTCACGCCGTCGGCCACGGAGGGCTGCGAGGACTGCCTGCGCGAGGGCACCACCTGGGTGCACCTGCGGCTGTGCCTCGAGTGCGGCCACGTCGGCTGCTGCGACAACTCGCCGCGGCGCCACGCGACCGCGCACTGGCACGCCACGGACCACGTGCTCATGCGCTCGTTCGAGCCGGACGAGGACTGGGGCTGGTGCTACGCGGACGACCTCTTCCTGCTGCCGACCGGCCGCGGCTGACCGCGGACGCGCGACCGGCCGGCCGCGTCCGGGCACGGGGCAACGCCCTCGTCGGGCCGCGCCCGCACCGCTAGCGTCAGGGCATGGCGGAACCGGTGCAGCGGCTGCTCGACGTCGGCGGGGACTCGGTGTGGGTCGAGGACTCCGGCGGCGAGAACGCCGTGGTCCTGCTCCTGCACTCGGGGGTGGCCGACTCCACCCTCTACGACGACATCTGGCCCGGGCTCACGTCGGTGGCCCGCGCCATCCGCTTCGACTACCGCGCCTACGGCCGCTCCCCCGCGGCGACCGGGCCCTGGAGCGTGGTCGGCGACGCCCTCGCCGTGCTCGACGGCCTGGGCGTGGAGCAGGCGCACGTGGTGGGCACCAGCATGGGCGGGGGCGGCGCGCTCGACCTCGCCGTGCTGCACCCGCAGCGCGTGCTCTCGCTCACGCTGCTCTGCCCGGGCGTGAACGGCGCGCAGTGGCCCGACGACCCCGCGACCGACGCGGAGTTCGAGTCCGTCCGCCACGACCCGGCCGGCCTGCTCGACCTCATGCTGCGGCTGTGGGGGGCGGCCGGCGACGACCCACGGGTGCGCGAGCTCGCGGTCCGCGGGCTGCGCGCGGGCCTGAACAGCCGCGAGTTCGAGACCGAGCCGGAGCCCTCCACCTACGCCCGGCTCGGAGAGATCGCCGTGCCCACCACGATGGTGGTCGGCGGCCGCGACTACCCCGGGCTCGTGGCGGTCGACCGCGAGGCGGCGCGGCTGATCCCCGGCTGCCGGGTGGTCGAGCTGCCCGACGTCGACCACTACCCGAGCGTGCGCGAGCCGGACACCACGCTGCGGCTGATCCTCGAGACCGCCGAGCTCACCACCGCCTGAGGCGCGTCGGCGTCCGGGTCGGCCCCGGCGGCTACGCCGGCGCGAACTCCACGGTGCGGCGCACCGGGTCGGCGGCGGTGAGCCGCAGCCGCACCCGCCGCCCGAGGCCGAGCCCCCCACCGCGCACGTGCGCACGCACGGCCGGCCAGTGCAGCTGCACGACGTCGTACTCCTTGCGCTCGTCGACGACGACCGCCTGGTACTCCTCGCCCACGTGCGACTCGAGGAGCACCGACTCCATGAGGTCGACGCACGCCCGGTCGAGGGCGCGGGCGCGCTGATCCGCGACGCGCATCTCCTCGGGGAGCGCGGGCAGCGCCTCGCACACCCACTCCGGGACCTCCTCGCCGGCGGCGACGGCCAGGCAGCACTCGGTGCCGTAGCGGTCGACCAGTCGGCGCAGCGGGGCCGTGACGTGCGCGTACGCCGAGGCCACCGCCGCGTGCCGCAGCACGTCGGGCTCCTGGTCGCCCACCGGGTGCAGCACCTGCGTGTAGCCCGCGGAGCGCAGCAGGATCGTCACGAGATTGAGGAAGGCCGCGTGCGCGGGCGGGCGCGGGTCGAGGGTGCGCACGAACCGCGCGTAGGAGACGTCGGCCGGCCAGTCGATGTCGAGCCCGGCCGCCGTGCGGCGCAGCCGGTCGTAGTCCTCGGGCGCCGGGGGCGGCATCGTCCGCACGATGCCCACGCCGGCGTCGAGCATCATCCGGGCCGCGCACATGCCGGTGAGCAGCGAGATCTGCGCGTTCCAGGACTCGACCGGGTGCGGGGCGCGCATCGCGAGCCGGAAGCCGGGCCCGTCGTCCTCGATCTCCTGGTCCGGCACGCGCACGTCGATGCCGCCGCGCTCCACCTCGCGGTCCTGGCGCAGCCGGCCGACGTCGCGCAGCGCGACGATCGCGTCGTCGGCGGTGCCGTCGTCGAGCGCGCGCTGGACCTCGGTGTAGGACAGCTTGGCGACGCTGCGCACCAGGGCCCGCTCGACGTCGACCTCCACAGGGCTGCCCGACGAGTCCAGGTCGATCCGCCAGAGCACCGAGGGGCGCACGACGTCCGGGAGGAGGCTCGCCGCCCCCTCCGAGAGCACGGTGGGGTGCAGCGACGTGCGCAGGTCCGGGCTGTAGAACGTGACGCCGCGCCGGTGCGCCTCCGCGTCGATCGCGCCCCCCGGGCGCACGAAGGTGGCGACGTCGGCGATCGCGTAGTGCACACGGAAGCCGCTGCCCCGCCGCTCGATGTGCACCGCCTGGTCCAGGTCGGTGGAGCCGGCCGGGTCGATGGTGACGAACGGCAGGTCTGTGGCGTCGCGTCGCGCGCGGCCGTCCGGTGCGGGCGGCGGCTGGGGCGCGCGGGCCACGGCGTCGGCCTCGGCGAGGACGTCGTCGGGGAACGCGGCGGGCACGCCCTGCTCGTCGCGGATCGCCTGGAAGCCGGCGCGGAGCACGTCGCCCTGCCGGGTCTTCGCCCTCAGCCAGCGACGCGTCACCAGGTCAACCTACGTTCCGCCGCGCACCGCGGCACGGGAGATCGGCCCGGCCGGAAGGCGACCCGCGGCGGCGGGGGGCGCACCCGTGGGCGAGGATCGGCCGGTGCTCGTGCTGCTCCCGCCCTCCGAGGGCAAGACCGCGCCCCGGCGCGGCCGGCCGCTGGACCTCGCGACCCTGTCGTTCCCGTCGCTGACCGCGACGCGCGAGCGCGTCCTCGACGCCCTCGTCGGGCTCGCCTCCGGCGACGCCGACACCGCGATCCGCGTGCTGGGCCTCTCGCCGCGCCAGGTCGACGAGGTGCGGCGCGACGCGCTGCTGGAGACGGCACCCACGGCACCGGCGGGCTCGGTGTACTCCGGCGTCCTCTACGACGCGCTGGACCTCGCGACGCTCGACCCGGCCGCCCGCCGGCGGGCCACGCGCACGCTCGTGGTGAGCAGCGCGCTGTTCGGGGCGCTGCGCCTCGGCGACCGCATCCCGGCGTACCGGCTCTCGGGCGACGTCTCCCTGCCCGGCATCGGCGCGCTCAGCGGCGTGTGGCGCGACCCCCTCGCCACCGCGCTCCCCGAGGCCGCCGGGCCCGGCCTCGTCGTCGACCTGAGATCGGGCACCTACGCCGCGCTGTGGCGGCCGGTGGGCGACGTGGCCGACCGCACGGTCGCGGTGCGCGTGCAGCAGGAGCTGCCCGACGGGCGGCGCACGGTGGTGAGCCACTTCAACAAGGCCACGAAGGGACGCCTCGTGCGGGCGTGGCTCCAGGAGGGCGCGGTGGTCCGCGACGCCGACGACCTGGCCGCCGCCTGCGAGCGGGCGGGCGTGGTGGCCGAGCTGGCCCCGACGGCCCGGCGCGGGTCCGTGCGCCGCCTCGACGTCGTCGACCGGGACCTCTGAGCCCATGTGGCTGGTCGCCGCCCTGGGCGGTGTGGTCGCGGTGCTCACGGGCGCCGTGCCGCTCGACACGGCGGGGTCCACCCTGGGCCGGCTCGCCCCGATCCTGGTGTTCCTCGTCGCGGTCACCGTGCTCGCCGAGCTCGCGGACGGCTCGGGCCTGTTCGACGTCGCGGCGCACGCCTGCGCCCGCTGGGGCCGTGGCTCCGGCTGGCGGCTGTGGCTGCTCGTCGTCGCGCTGGCCACCGCGGCGACGGTGCTGCTGAGCCTGGACACCACCGCCGTGCTGCTCACCCCGGTGGTGCTCGCGCTCGCCGACCAGCTCGGCCTGCCGCCGCTGGGGTTCGCCATGACCACCGTGTGGCTGGCCAACACGGCGTCCCTGCTGCTGCCGGTGTCCAACCTCACCAACCTGCTGGCCCAGGACTCCCTCGAGCTGTCCACCCGCGCGTTCGCCGCGGCGAGCTGGCCCGCGGCCCTCGCCGCGGTCGTGGTCACCGTCGCGGTGCTCGGCGTGCGCTACCGGCGCACGTGGCGCACGACCTACGACGTCCCGCCGCGGACCCGGGTCGAGGACCGCGTGCTCCTCGGTGCGTCGGCGGCGGCCTGCCTGCTGCTCGGTCCGCTGGTGCTGCTGGGGCTGCCGGTGGCCGGCGTGGCCCTCGTGCTCGCCTCGGGGCTGGCCCTGGTGTTCGCGGTGCGCCGGCGCGCGGTCCTGCGCGTCTCGCTCGTGCCCTGGCGCCTGGTGCTGCTCGTGGCCGGGCTCTTCCTCGTCGTGGCCGCCGCGCGCGCCCACGGGCTCGACGCCGTGCTCGCCGGGCTCACCGGCTCGGGCGACGACGCCCCGGCGCTGCTGCGCCTGTCCGGCGTGGCGGCCGCCGGGGCCAACCTGGTGAACAACCTCCCCGCCTACGCCGCGCTCGAGCCGGCCGCCGGAGGCGTGACCCGCATGCTCGCCCTGCTCGTGGGGGTCAACACCGGGCCGCTGGTGCTGCTGTGGGGGTCGCTGGCGACCCTGCTGTGGCGGGAGCGGTGCCGCGCGCGCGGCCTGGAGGTGGGCTGGCGGGAGTTCGCGACCACCGGCCTGCTCGGCGTCCCGGTGGTGGTGGTCGCCGGCGTGCTGGCCCTGGCCGTCGCCGGGTGAACGGCGGCCGAACGACGGGTCGCGGATCACCCGAACGGCGGTAGGGAGCCCGCACCCGTGGTGCCGATGAGTCGGATGTGACGAACGTGACGGATGGGGGTGTGACCTGCGTCACAAAGGGCCGTTATCGTCCCGTGATCGGACGTGTCACGTGACGCCGACCCCGTTCCGTTCCCTAGTTTGGGCCCGCCACCCGCCGCCGACGCGGGGCACCGCGCACGGGTGGCACGCCTAAACACCGGGCCCGCCCGGTGTGCCGGGGACCCAATCAATTGGGGCGAATCGCCGATCACTCAGCGGCGTAGGGCACCTCCCGCCCGAGCCCGTCAGCTCACCCGGTCGGTGTCGAGAGGAGATCGATTCGTGCTGCCAGCACTCCGCCGACGGGTCCTCCCGTCCACCCTGCTCGTCGCCGGGATCCTCGGTGCGGGCCTCATCACCACCGGGGGCTCCGCCTCCGCCGCCTACGCCCCGGCCGCCACCGCGGCCACCACCGCGGGCACGGCGGTCTACGCCACCGCCACCACGGCCGCCGTGGCCGGGCCCGTCGTGTCGACCAAGGTCGTCAAGCGCGCCAAGGTCGTGGTGTCCAAGAAGCTCGTCCCGAGCACCTCGCGGCCCGGCCACTACGACGTCGTCGTCCGCATGAAGGTCACCTCGTGGGTGCGCGCCCTCGCCGGCCTGTCCGGCAAGCTCGCGGCCCGCACCGCCTGGGCCATCCGCTCGGCCGACGGCCGCGTGCCGTGGGCGACCTCCACGGTGTCGTCGGTGGCCCGCGCGCGGGCCGTGGCCTTCGCCGCGGCCGCCCGCCTCGCCGACCGCGCCGCCCGCGCGTCGGCCACCCTGGCCGCGGTCACCACGGTCCGGTACGCCGTCGCCGGCACCACCGCGGCCGCAGCCACCGTCGGGGCGGTCTCCATGCCCCGGGGCAACCTGGCGGGCTTCAAGCAGGTCTTCGCCGACGACTTCACCACGCCGGCCAAGCGCGGCTCGTTCCTGTCGGTCTACCGCACCAAGTGGTCGGCCTACGGCCCGGGCTGGCGGGACACCTCCGGGCACGGCGTCTACGACGGCAACCGGACCCTGTCGGTCGCCAACGGCAACCTGGACATCTACCTGCACACGGTCAACGGCACGCACTACGTGGCGGCGCCGACCCCGAAGCTGCCGCGCATGACGTACGGCCGCTTCTCCATCCGGTTCCAGTCCGACTCCATCCCGGGGTACAAGGCGGCCTGGATGCTCTGGCCCAACGACGACATCTGGCCGGCGCACGGCGAGATCGACTTCCCCGAGGGCGACCTCAACTCGACGTTCTCGGCGTTCTCGCACTACGCGACGAGCTCGGGCGGCCAGGCCCCGTTCACGCTGTCGGCCAACTTCCGCAGCTGGCACACGGCCACGATCGACTGGCTCCCCGGCAAGGTCGTCTTCTACCTCGACGGCCGCGTCGTGGGCACCAACACGCACCTGGTGCCCACCACCCCGATGCACTGGGTGCTCCAGACCGAGACGGCGCTCAACGCGCCGGCCCCGTCGTCGAGCGTCTCGGGGCACGTCCGGATCGCCTGGGTCACGGCGTACGCCTACGCACCCTGACGCACGCCCGGCACGCGTCACGTCCGACCGGCCCGCTCCCGCCCTCCGGGGCAGGGGCGGGCCGGTCCGCGTCCGGGACTGCGGTCAGGGGATCCAGGTGTGGCGGCTGCCGTCGAGGTGGCCCTGCTCGGCGAAGGCGCGCATCGAGGCGTTGCCGTCGGCGTACCAGGTGAGGGTCGTGAGCGACGCCGGGGCGATCTCCATGCGGTTCATCGAGCCCAGCGGCGTGAGCAGCGCCCGGGCGGTCATGGCCCGCACCGTGCCCACGTGGGCCGCGACCAGCACGCGCCGGCCGGCGTAGGCGGCCAGCACGCGGTCGAGGGCGGCGGAGACACGGTCGGCCACCTCGCGCAGCGACTCCCCGCCGGGCGGGGCGACCAGCGGCGAGGCCAGCCACGCAGCCATCTCGTCCGGCCAGCGCTGCGCCACCTCGGCGAAGGTGGAGCCGTCCCACTCGCCGAAGCGGGCCTCCTCGAGCCCCTCCACCACCAGCGGCTCGAGCCCGAGCCGGTCGCCGACGATCTGCGCGGTCTGACGGGTGCGCAGCATCGGCGAGCACACCAGCACGTCGCCGCCGCCGCGCCGCTCGAGCTCGGCGGCCGCCGCGTGCGCCTGGGCGACCCCCTCGTCGACCAGCGGCGGGTCGAGCTCTCCGCCGGAGCCGGAGAACCGGCGCTCGAGCGAGTGCTGCGTGACGCCGTGGCGCACCACGACGGTCACGGTCGGCGCCCCGAGGTCCGGGCCCCAGCCCACGATGGCCGGGCGCGGCCCCGCGACGTCGCCCTCCACCTGCTCCGGCACGTCCAGGGGCTCCGCGGCCTCGCGGTGGATGTCGCCGGTGCCGCCGCGGGCGACGGCGTCCATCGACTCGTTGGCCAGCGCGTCGGCCGCCTTGTTCCGCTCCCGCGGGACCCACGTGTAGGTGACCCGGTCGCGCGGGGCGAGATCGCGCACCTGGAGGGCCAGCCGGCGCAGCAGGTCGTTCTTGATCGCCCAGCGCCCGCTCATCTGCTCGACGACGAGCTTGGAGTCCAGCCGCGCCTCGACGACGGCGTCGGGGTCGAGCGCGAAGGCGGCGCGCAGGCCCTCGAGCAGCCCGGTGTACTCGGCGACGTTGTTGGTGGTGATCCCGAGGTGGCCGGCGAGCTCGACGAGAGCCTCGCCCGTGGCCGGGTCGCGGACCACCGCGCCGTAGGCGGCGGGGCCGGGGTTGCCGCGCGATCCCCCGTCCGCCTCGACGACGAGCCGGCGGCTCACAGCCCGGACTCGCCGGTGCGCACGAGGATGCGGCGGCACTCCTCGCAGCGCAGCACGGCGTCCGGCGCGGCGTCGCGGATGCGGCCGAGGTCGGTCGGGGTGAGCTCCATGCGGCAGCCCTCGCACCGGCGCTGGTGCAGCGCGGCGGCACCCACCCCGCCGTGGTCGGCGCGCAGCTTGTCGTAGAGCGCGAGCAGGTCGGCGGGCAGGCGCCCGGCGAGGTCGGCGCGGTCGGCCGCCAGCGTGGCCGTCTCGGCGTCGGCACTCGCGAAGGCCGTGTCGCGCTCGGCCGTGGCCGTCTCCAGCTGCGCCTGGAGCTCGGCCCGCTCCCGGTTCAGGGTCCCGAGCGCGGCGCGGGCGTCCTCGTGACGCTCCATCACCTCGAGCTCGTCCTCCTCGAGGTCGGACTGGCGCCGGGCCAGCGAGGCGATCTCGTGCTGGAGGTTCTCGAGCTCCTTGGCCGAGGACACCCGGCCGGAGTCGAGCAGCTCCTGGTCCTTGGCCGCCCGGGTGCGCACCTGGTCGACGTCGGCCTCGGCCTTCGCGACGGCGCGCGCGAGGTCGGCGACCTCGGTCTCGGCGGCCACCACGCGGTCGCGCAGCACGGCGAGGCGGGCCTCGAGGTCGGCGATGGCGGCCAGCTGGGGCAGCGTGCGACGACGGTGCGCGACCTGGTCGAGTCGCGCGTCGAGCGCCTGCAGGTCGAGCAGGCGGAGCTGGTCGGCAGGCTCGGCGATCACCGGTCTCCTCGGGGGTGTCGTGCGGTGCGGCGGCGACGGCCGCCGGCGTTCCCGGAGGTGCCCGGGCGGACGCGGGTGACCACCGTAACGCCGGGCGCGGGCGCGGGCTGGCCGCAGGTCAGGCGCGGAAGGTCCAGGGGTCGGTCACCAGCGCCGACGCGACGACCTGCACCCCCACCGGAGCGAGCTCGGCCGCGAGCGAGGCCGCGACGACCGGCACCCACGGCCACTCGGAGGCCGCGTGCGCGACGTCGACCAGGGCGGGGCCGCCCGCGGCGAGGTGGTCGGTCGCCACGTGATGCTTGAGGTCGCTGGTGACCACGACGTCCACCCCGGCCTCCCGGGCCGCGCCGAGGGCGTCGCCGCCCGAGCCGCCCACGACGGCGACCCGGCGCACGACCCGGCCGGGGTCGCCGGCCACGCGCACGCCGTGCGCCGTGACGGGCAGGGCGGCCGCCACGCGGCGCGCGAAGTCCGGCAACGGCTGCTCGTCGACGACGCCGACCCGCCCCAGCCCGGTGGGCGAGCCCGGGGCCGACGGCAGCAGCGGCACGAGGTCGCGCAGCCCGAGCGCCTCCGCCAGCGCGTCGCTCACGCCCGGGCGGGCGACGTCGGCGTTGGTGTGCGCCGCGAGCAGGGCGCAGCCGCCCGTGACCAGCCGGTGGACCACGCGCCCCTGGGGCGTGGTCGCGGCCACCGACGACACGGGCGTCAGCAGCAGCGGGTGGTGGGTGAGCAGGAGGTCGGTGCCGGACCCGAGCGCCTCGTCGACGACGGCATCGACGGGGTCGACCGCCACGAGCACGCGCCGCACGACGGCGGCCGGGTCGCCGCAGACGAGGCCCACGGCGTCCCAGGGCTCGGCGGTGTCCGGCGGGAAGCGGCGGTGGACCGCGGCCACCACGTCGGCGACGGTCGCGCGCGGCTCGCTCACGCGGGCGAGCCTACGCAGGGGTCGGCGGAATACCGTGCCCCTCGGGCCCGGTTGTGCTCGGCAGGTGCGACGGACCCCAGCGGCGGCGAACGACGTCGTCCACCGCGGCCCCGACGAACAGGAGACACCGTGCCCACGATCGACATCACCGCCGAGACCTTCGACTCCACGGTGACCGGCAACGACATCGTGCTCGTCGACTTCTGGGCGTCGTGGTGCGGCCCGTGCCGCAGCTTCGCGCCGGTGTTCGAGAAGGCCTCCGAGAGCCACGGCGACATCGTGTTCGCCAAGGTCGACACCGACGCCGAGCAGGCGCTCGCCGCCGCGGCCGACATCACCTCGATCCCCACGCTCATGGCCTTCCGCGAGGGCGTCCTGCTCTACGCCCAGCCCGGTGCGCTGCCCGGCACGCAGCTCGAGAAGCTCATCACCGCGGTGCGCGAGGTCGACATGGCCGAGGTCCACCGCCAGGTGGCCGAGCAGCAGGCGCAGGCGGGCCACGACCACGCCGACCACGACCACGCCGACCACGACCACTCCGGGCACGACCACGCCGGTCACGAGCACTGAGACCTCGCCGGACCCCCGGCGCCTCGCGAGGCCCGCACGCCACCCGCGTGCGGGCCTCGTGCCGTGTCAAGCCACCTTGACAGCCCCGCTGTGTCAACTATTCTTGACGCATGACCGCACCCTCCGTTCCCCCCGACCGGCCGGCGCCCGACGGCGACCTCGCCGCGGTCGCGGCGACCGCCGCCGGCGGCGACGTGGCCGAGGGCCTGCGGGCCGCGGCGGCGCTCGGCCGCCTCGCCCAGCGGCTCGAGGCGGCCCAGGTGGCCCGGGCCCGGCGCGAGGGCTGGTCGTGGCAGGAGGTCGCCGACGTGCTCGGCGTCTCGCGCCAGGCGGTCCACCAGCGCTACCGCTCGCTCGAGCGGGGCGCACCGCGCACCGGAGCCGGGAGGTCCTGATGTTCGAGCGCTTCACCGGGGCGGGCAGGTCCGTCGTCGTCGAGGCCGAGGCGCGGGCGCGCGAGCTCGGCAGCCCCGCCATCACGCCCGTGCACCTGCTGCTCGGGCTGCTCGCTCCCGCCGCCGGCCCCTCGCGCGAGGTGCTCGAGGCGCACGGCGTCCGCGCCCGCGACGTGCTCGCCGCCTGCCGGCCGGACCCGGCGTCCGCGGGCTTCTCCGACGAGGACGCCGGCGCGCTGGCCGCGCTCGGCATCGACCTCGCCGCGGTGCTGCGGCGCGCCGAGGACGCCTTCGGCCCCGACGCCCTCGCCCCGGCGCCCCGCGGCCGTCACGGCCGCACGCGCTTCTCCGCCCCGTCGCGGGCGGTGATGGCGGCGAGCGTGCGCGAGGCGCAGCGCCTGCGGTCCGGGGAGATCACCAGCGCGCATCTGCTGCTCGGGCTGCTGCGCGCGGGCGACGCCGACACGCTGGCCCTGCTGCGTTCGCTGGGGGCCGAAACGGCGGCGCTGGAGTCGGACGCGCTGCGTACCATCGGTCGGGCCGCCTGAGCCCTGCCAGGTACGGCCACCGCCGCACCCACCGTCGACGCCGGCGACACCCGCCACCGGCCACCGCCTCGACCCGCGCCCCATCACCGGAGTCGCCCGTGCTCGTCTCGCTCCTGCGCCGCTTCCTGCCGCGCTACCGCAACGCGCTGATCGCCGTCGTGGTCTTCCAGTTCTTCGGCACGCTCGCGGCGCTCTACCTGCCGACGCTCAACGCCGACATCATCGACAACGGCGTGGCCAAGGGCGACACGGCCTACATCCTGCGCATCGGCGCCGTGATGCTGGCCTTCACCGTCCTCCAGGTGGCCTGCACGGTCTCGGCGGTGTTCTTCGGGGCCCGCAGCGCCATGGGCTTCGGCCGCGACGCGCGGGCCGCGGTCTTCCACCAGGTGGGGACGTTCTCCGCGCGCGAGGTCACCCACTTCGGCGCGCCGTCGCTCATCACGCGCACCACCAACGACGTGCAGCAGGTGCAGATGCTCGTGCTGCTCACCTGCACGCTCATGGTCGCCGCTCCGATCATGGGCGTGGGCGGCATCGTGATGGCCCTGCGCCAGGACATCGGCCTCGCCTGGCTGATCGTCGTCAGCGTCACGGTGCTGGTCGTGGCCATCGCGCTCATCGTCACGCGGATGGTCCCGCAATTCCGCCGCATGCAGAAGCGGCTCGACAACGTCAACCGCGTGCTGCGCGAGCAGATCACCGGCATCCGCGTGGTGCGTGCCTTCGTGCGGGAGCCGGTCGAGCGCGAGCGGTTCGGGTCCGCGAACGCCGACCTCACCGAGACCGCCCTCAAGGTCGGCCGGTTGATGGCGCTGATGTTCCCGATCGTCATCCTCGTGCTCAACGCGTCGAGCGTGGCCGTGCTGTGGTTCGGCGGCCACCGCATCGACAACGGCGAGATGCAGGTGGGCTCGCTCACCGCGTTCCTCAGCTACCTCGTGCAGATCCTGATGTCGATCATGATGGCCACGTTCATGCTCGTGCTGATCCCGCGTGCGGCGGTCAGTGCCGAGCGCATCAGCGAGGTGCTCGACACCGAGTCGTCCGTGGTGCCGTCCGAGCACCCCGTGGCCGAGGTGCCCGAGCGCGGCACGGTCGAGCTGCGCGGGGCGTCGTTCCAGTACCCCGGCGCCGACGAGCCCGTGCTGCGCGACATCTCGCTGCGCGCCGTCGCCGGTCGCACGACGGCGATCATCGGGAGCACGGGGTCGGGCAAGACCACGCTGCTCTCGCTGGTCCCCCGCCTGTTCGACGCGACCGAGGGCGCCGTGCTCGTCGACGGCGTCGACGTGCGCGACCTCGACCCCGATCAGCTGCACGCGCGGATCGGCCTCGTCCCGCAGAAGGCCTATCTGTTCACCGGCACCGTCGCCGACAACCTGCGCTACGGCCGCGAGGACGCCACCGACGAGGAGCTGTGGGACGCGCTGCGCATCGCCCAGGCCGCGGACTTCGTCCAGGCGCTGCCCGAGGGCCTCGACGCCCCGGTCGCCCAGGGCGGCACCAACTTCTCCGGCGGCCAGCGGCAGCGGCTCGCGATCGCCCGGGCCGTGGTGCGGCGCCCGGAGATCTACCTGTTCGACGACTCGTTCTCCGCGCTGGACCTGGCCACCGACGCCCGGCTGCGCGCGGCGCTGCGGCCCACCACGCGGGAGGCCACCGTCCTCGTCGTCGCGCAGCGGGTGTCCACGATCGTCGACGCCGACCAGATCGTCGTCCTCGACGACGGCGCGGTCGTCGGCATCGGGCGCCACGACGAGCTGCTGCTCACCTGCCCGACCTACGCCGAGATCGTCCAGTCGCAGCTCCCGGCGGAGGTGGCCGCATGAGCGCCCCGACCACGCCTCCCCCGGGGCGGCCTGCCGGGGCCGGTCCGGCCCGGTCCGCCGGCGGCGGCTCCCGCCTGCCGCAGCGGCCGGCCGGCGGGCCGCCGATGCGCGGTCCCGGCGCCATGATGAGCGCCGGCATGCCGGCGGAGAAGTCGCTCAACTTCTGGCCGTCGGCCCGCCGCCTCGTCGCCCAGCTGCGGCCGCAGCGCGCGCTGGTCGTCGTCGTCGTGCTGCTGACCGTGCTCGGAGTCGCGTTCAGCGTCGTCGGGCCCAAGATCCTGGGCAACGCGACGAACCTCATCTTCGAGGGGGTCATCGGCAAGCAGCTGCCGGCCGGGATGACGCAGGAGCAGGTGATCGCGGCGGCCCGCGCCCGGGGCGACGACGGCTTCGCCGACCTCCTCTCCGGCATGACCGTGGTCCCGGGGCAGGGCATCGACTTCACCCAGCTCGCGCACGTGCTCCTGATCGTGCTCGGCCTCTACGTCGTCGCGTCGGTGTCCATGTGGGGGCAGGCCTTCGTGCTCAACACGGTCGTGCAGCGCACCGCTCTGCGCCTGCGCTCCGACGTCGAGGACAAGCTGCACCGGCTGCCGCTGAGCTACTTCGACACGGTGCCGCGCGGCGAGCTGCTCAGCCGCGTGACCAACGACATCGACAACATCCAGCAGACGATGCAGCAGACCTTCAGCCAGCTACTCAACTCGCTGCTGACCCTCGTCGGTGTGCTCGCGATGATGCTCTGGATCTCGTGGGTCCTGGCCCTGGTCGCCCTCGTGTCCGTGCCGCTGTCGATGATCGTCACGGCCGTCATCGCCAAGCGCTCGCAGCCGCTGTTCATCGAGCAGTGGGGGCAGACCGGCCGGCTCAACGGCCACATCGAGGAGGTCTACACCGGCCACGCGCTGGTCAAGGTCTTCGGCCACCAGAAGGAGGCCGAGGAGATCTTCCGGGAGCGCAACGAGGCCCTCTACAGCGCCAGCGCGGGCGCCCAGTTCCTCAGCGGCATCATCATGCCCGCCATCCAGTTCATCGGGAACCTCAACTACGTCTTCGTCGCCGTCATCGGCGGGCTGCGCGTCGCCTCCGGCAGCCTGTCGCTCGGCGACGTCCAGGCGTTCATCCAGTACTCGCGCCAGTTCAGCCAGCCGCTCACGCAGGTGGCCTCGATGTCCAACCTGCTGCAGTCCGGAGTCGCCTCGGCCGAGCGGGTCTTCGAGCTGCTCGACGAGGACGAGCAGACCCCCGACCCGGTCTCCCCCAACCGCTCCGACCTCCCCCGCGGCCGCGTGGAGTTCGAGGACGTGTCGTTCCGCTACGTCGAGGACGCCCCGCTCATCGAGGACCTCTCCCTCGTCGCCGCGCCGGGGCAGTCGGTCGCCATCGTGGGACCCACCGGCGCCGGCAAGACCACCCTGGTGAACCTCGTGATGCGCTTCTACGAGATCGACTCCGGGCGGATCACGCTGGACGGCGTCGACATCGCGACGATGACCCGCGACCACCTGCGCGAGCAGATCGGCATGGTGCTCCAGGACACCTGGCTGTTCGGCGGCACCATCCGCGACAACATCGCCTACGGACGACCCGACGCCACCGAGGAGGAGATCCTCGAGGCAGCACGGGCCACCTACGTCGACCGCTTCGTGCGGGCGCTGCCGGACGGCTACGACACCGTCATCGACGACGAGGGCAGCAACCTCTCGACCGGCGAGCGGCAGCTGGTGACGATCGCGCGGGCGTTCCTGTCGGCGCCGTCGCTGCTGATCCTCGACGAGGCGACGAGCTCGGTCGACACCCGCACGGAGGTGCTGGTGCAGAAGGCGATGACGGCCCTGCGCTCGGACCGCACCAGCTTCGTGATCGCGCACCGGCTCTCCACGATCCGCGACGCCGACCTCATCCTCGTGATGGAGCACGGGCAGATCGTCGAGCAAGGCACGCACGACGAGCTGCTCGCGCGCGGCGGCGCCTACGCGGCGCTCTACAACGCGCAGTTCGTCGGGGCGCTCGACGACGAGGAGCTCGCCGCCGAACCGGTGGGCTGAGCGCGGTACCGGATCGGTTTAGGGTAGCCTTACTTAGGTGACCCTTACTGAGCCGGCGTCCTCCCCTGCTCCCACCCTCGACGACGCCCCCGCAGGCGTCGCCGTCCTCGTGACCGGCAGCGGCGCCGACCCGGCGCTGGCCCGGCGCCTCGCCGAGCTCGGCGTGCGTCCCGGTGCCGTGGTGGTGCCCCTGGGCCGCACGGCGGGCGGGGCCCGGGTGGTCGCCGTCGACGACGCCCGCCTCGCGCTCGCGCGCCGCGTGCTGCGCCGCGTGGGCGTGGAGCCGGTGCCGCACGCCGGCGGCGCCGCGTGACGCCGGCCCGCGGCGGCACGCGGACCGTGCCGTCCTGCCACGCCGAGGCGGGCGCCGTCGACGCGCCTGCGGGGGTCCCGGTCGTGGCGCTGGTGGGCAACCCCAACGTCGGCAAGTCCACGCTGTTCAACGGCCTCCGTGGCGGTGGGACGCGACCTGTGGACCACGCCCGAGCTCGGTCGCGCCGTCCTCGTCGACCTGCCCGGGGCCGTGAGCCTGGACCCGCAGTCGCCGGACGAGGAGCTCACCCGCGAGCTGCTCGTCGACCAGCCGCCGCACGAGCGGCCGGACGTCGTCGTGGTGGTCGCCTCGGCCGTGCACCTCGCCCGGGGCGTCTACCTCCAGCAGCAGGTGCACGAGCTCGGGCTGCGCACCGTGGTCGCCCTCACGATGGCCGACGTCGCGGCCCGCCGCGGGGTCGAGGTCGACGTCGCGTCGCTGGCCCGCAGCCTGGGCGTCGAGGTGGTGGTGGTCGACCCGCGCCGCTCGGGCGACCACGGCGCGCTCGTGGCGGCGATCGCCTCGGCCCTGGCGGCCGCGCCGCCGGCGACTCCGGCGTCGACCACCACGTCACCTGCCGGGGATGCCGTCGACGTCGTCCTGGGCGCGGTCCCGGACGTCGACACCGCGCTCGCGGAGGCCGAGCGGCGCTTCGCCGTCGTGACCGACGCCGTCGGGCGCGCGCTGCGCCGCGACGAGCAGGCGCCGAGGTCGTGGTCCGACCGGCTCGACCGGCTCACCACCGCGCCGGTGGTGGGGCCGCTGCTCTTCCTCGGGGTGATGTGGCTGGTGTTCCAGGCCACCACCACGGTGGCCGCACCGGTGCAGGGCTGGCTCGACGACCTGTTCGGCGGGCCAGTGTCCGACGCCGCGAGCGCGCTGCTCGGCGCGGTGGGGCTCGGCGGGACGTGGGTGGAGGGCCTCGTCGTCGACGGGCTCGTCGCGGGTGTCGGCATGCTGCTCACGTTCGTGCCGGTGATGGCGGTGATGTTCACCTTCCTCAGCGTGCTCGAGGACTCCGGCTACATGGCCCGCGCCGCCGTCGTGACCGACCGCGCCATGCGCGCGATCGGGCTGCCGGGGCGCGCGTTCCTGCCCCTCATCGTCGGGTTCGGCTGCAACGTGCCGGCGATCAGCGCCACGCGGGTGCTGCCGGACACCCGCCACCGGCTGCTCACCGCGCTGCTCGTGCCGTTCACGTCGTGCAGCGCGCGCCTGACCGTGTACGTGCTCGTGGCCACCACGTTCTTCGCCGGCCACGCCGGCACCGTGGTGTTCGCCATGTACGTGCTCTCGATCGTGCTCGTGGTGCTCGTCGGCCTGCTGCTGCGCACCACCCTGCTGCGCGCCATGGGCGACGACCCGCTCGCGATCGACCTGCCGCCCTACCAGCTGCCTCTGCCCCGCCTGGTGGCCGCGGCGACCTGGCGCCGGCTGCAGGGCTTCCTGCGCACGGCGAGCGGCATCATCGTGGCCACCGTCGTCGTGGTGTGGGCGCTCTCCGCCGTACCGGCACCCGGTTCCGGCGGCTCGTTCGCCGACGTGCCGGTGCAGGACAGCGTCTACGCCTCGGTCGCCGGCGGGGTCGCGCCGGCGTTCGCCCCGGCGGGGTTCGGCAGCTGGGAGGCCACGAGCGCACTCATGGTCGGGTTCGTGGCCAAGGAGGCGGTGATCTCCTCGTGGGCGCAGACCTTCGCCACCGCGGAACCCGACGCCGCCGGGGAGCCCGGGGCTCTCGGCGACGCCCTGCGAACGAGCTTCGCGGACTCCTCGGGCGGGCACACCGTGCCGGCCGTGCTCGCGTTCCTGGTGTTCCTGCTCGCCTACACGCCGTGCGTGGCCACGCTCGCGGCCCAGCGACGCGAGATCGGCATGCGCTGGACCCTGGCCGGCGTCGGGATCCAGCTGGTGGTCGCCTGGGTGCTCGCGGTCGCGGTGTTCCAGGTGGGGCGGCTGGTCGCGTGAGCACACCGCAGCCGGCCGCGGTGCCCGCTCCCCCGCCCGGCTCCGGCGGCGCCCTGGGTGCTGTGCTCACCGCCGTGCGCGGCGGCGCCGCCACCCCGGAGGACCTCAGCCGGGCGACCGGGCTCGACCGCGACCTGGTCGCCGTGGCGCTCGACACGCTCACGCGGCTCGGCCACCTCGAGCGCGGCACGGCACCGGTCGGCTGCCCTGCGGGCGGCTGCACCGGCTGCGCCGCGCCTACCGGTCACGGTTGCGCGACACCGGGAGCGGGGAGTCGCGGGCTCGTCATGCTGACGCTGGGACGCCGGCCGCCGCCCGCAGGCTGACCGGATCGCGCGCCGTCCGCGGGACGAGCCCGGGCGGACTTGGCGCACCCGCGGCAGGATCGTCGCCATGGCCGACGCGGTGCTCTTCGACCTCGATCGCACGCTCGTGGACCTGCAGTCGGCCACGGACTACGCCGCCGCGCTGGCCGACGCCCGCCGGGTGGCCGGGCCGCTGGCCGCCGACGACGCTCCCGCCACGGACTGGACGCACGAGACCCGCGCCGCGATGGCGCTGCTGGTGGCCTGCTCGGGCGACGCGCGGTGGGAGGCGGTGAGCGCGGCCATCGCCGCGCACGAGGCCGCGGCCCTGCCGCGCTCGGTGCCGATGCCCGGCCTGCACGAGGCGTGGGCCCTCGCCGCGGTCGTCCCGCGGGCCGTGGTGACCCTGCTGCCCGAGCCGGTCGCGCGCGAGGCCCTCGCCCGGCACGGGATCGCCGCGGGCGACGCCGAGCTCGTCGTGGTCGGGCGGCGTCCGGACGACCGTCCCAAGCCGGCGCCCGACGGCCTGCTGCGCGCCTGCGTCACCCTCGGCGTCGCGCCGTCCGCGGCCGTGATGATCGGCGACTCGTCCTGGGACGCCGAGGCCGCCCGGGCCGCGGGCACCGGCTTCGTGGGTGTCCCGCAGAGCGCCGCGGCGTTCCCGGAGGGCACCGAGACCGCCGCCGACCTGTGCGCCGCCGTGCGCCGGGTGCTCGGCGGCTGAACCGGCGCCCGGACGGGCGCCGGCGCCGGGGTCAGCTCGGGCCGCCGGACCGGCGGGAGGAGACGAACCAGGTGAGCCCGCCCGCCAGGGCGAGCAGCACCACGCCGATGACCATGGCGGTAGCCGGCGACCCGCTGTCGATGCCCGGGTCCGTCGAAGCGGCCGGGCTCGCGGACGACGACGCCGAGGGCGCCGGCGTCGCCGGGGCCGAGGCGCCCGACACCGCGTCGGCGGAGAGCTCGAAGCCGCGCGTGCCGGTGACCGGGTGACCGTCGTCGGCGACGACGCGGTAGGACACGGTGTAGTGGCCGGGCTCGGTCAGCGGCACGAGCTTCTGCGAGAGCTGCGCGCCGTCGAGCACCGGGGTGCCGTCGACGACGGACGCGCCGGAGGGCGCGGTGACCACCAGCCCGTAGCCGACGTTCTCGACCGCCTCGTCGAACGTGAGCACCACCTGGCCCGGCACCTGCGACACCACGGACCCGTCCGCGGGCGACATCCCCACCAGCTGGGTGTGCGCGGACGCCGGCGAGGGGGTCGCGAGCAGGAGCAGCACGACGACCAGCGGCAGCAGCAGGACACCCCCGGCGCGGCGACGGGACGGGGACCGAGGGTGCATGGGCGAAGAGTAATCGCCGGGCTCGACGGCCCCGGCGCGCGACCTGCCCGCTGTGGCCATCGCCACGCCGGGCGTGCGCAGGCAGGGCGTGCCGTTCATGGCGCGGGTCGTGGGCCCTCCCGCGACGTCCCACGGTGAGCGCGACGCCGTCCTGGGACGGGACACGGTGGGCGCAAAGGGACTCGAACCCCTGACCCCCTGCTTGTAAGGCAGGTGCTCTGACCAGCTGAGCTATGCGCCCGCGACGGGCATCCGCCGTGGCCCGCGAGGCTACCGGGGGCGGGCGCACCGCGCCGAATCCCCGCGAGGACCGCGGACCGTCGTCGTCGAGCCTGCCGTCGTCCTCGGAGCCCGGGGACATGACACGGCCCCGCCGTCGAGGTCTCGGGCCATCGACGACGGGGCCGCGTGGTCATGCTGGGTCAGGACGTCCGATCCCGCATCTCGATCTTGGACGAGCCCTCAGCCACGGCCGAGCACGCGGTCGACGGCGGCCGCGACCTCGGCCGCGAGCGCCGCCCGCGCCGGGTCGTCCGGGTCGGGGCCGCCCGCGGCGCGCTGCGGTCCGGCCGGCGTCGAGCGTCGCGACCCGGACCCCGGTGCGCTGCTGCCGCCGGCCTCGCTGAGGTGGCCCTGCCGACCCGGCCCGTCCGGCGCGACGCCGGTCTCGGGACCGGTCCCCCCGGCTGCCGGCGCAGGCTCCGCCGGTGCCGGGGTGGGTGCGCCGGCGTCCTCGTGCCCGCAGGCACGGCACACCACGACGCCGAGCCGCTTCGACAGCGCGGTGGAGCCGCAGGACGCGCAGCGGTCGAGCCCGTCGGTCCAGCCCGGTGTCTGGCAGTCCGGGCACACCAGCACCTGCGCGCCGTGCACGACGGCGCGCCGCCAATCCGACGGCCCGGACACCGGGTCCACCTGACGTCGACCGCAGCGGAGGCAGCCCATGGCGTGATGATGCCTCGCCGGCCGGGCCGTGCGCCGCACCGGCGCCGCGTCGCCCGCGGCGGCCGACGTGGATCGCTCGCCACCCGCTCGTCCTACGGCGAACGCCGCCTCGGACGTGCTCGGCGGTGGCGGCGACGCCCCCTCGCGCGCACCCTGCGGCGGCGTCCGCCGCGACCCTCACGGTGACGCCACGGGCCCGGACCGCCGTCGCCCGAGCCCCGGCAGCCGACGACGGCCGCGGCAGGACGGGCGCTCGGGTGGCGGTCGCGGTCAGAACGGCGGGCGTTCCGGTGGATCGTCCGCGAGGGGGTCGGAGTGCCCACCGCCGGACCCCTCCGTACCGGGGCGCGCGGGTACGCCGCCGGGCGGGGCAGGTGGTCCGGCCTGCGGTCCGGCCTGAGGTCCGGCCGATCGTGCTGCGTGGCGTGGGGGTGGTTCGAGGACCGGCTGGGCCGGGATGCGGATGCGCTGCCGCCAGCGGGTGACCCACGTTCCGAACCCGTCTTGGGCGCTGTCCTCGATGGTCGCGTGCCCGGCGGTCTTCACCTGGTGGCAGCGCGAGCACAGCCCGCCGCAGTTGGCCGTGTCGCTCGCTCCCTCGGGGAACGG